>CAZNNL010000001.1:0-77628 GCA_964574395.1 uncultured Oscillospiraceae bacterium
CTTTCGAGATAGTAGAAAACTAATTCCGCATTTTACAAATTAACGTTGTAACTCATCCAATGACATGTAATAGGCAGGCACAAATTTCTCTAAAAAGTAATTGAGTTCTGGTAATTTCATCCCTTTTAATTTTTCGTGTGTCTCATTAAGGGCGTCTGAAAACTCGCGATTGCCAAGCCCAACTTCTTCTACACATTTTAAATAAGCGCAAAGACTATCCGCAGCTTTCATTACTTGATAAGCAGCCTTGGTTTTGTCATCGTCTAAGTCTGGCATCAACAATGCCTTGTAATCCTCATGAAACTCTTTGGGTAGCATGGCTAACAGTCTGGCGGAGGCACGATCCTCAACCATGGCGTATGCCTGTCGCAATTCTTCGGTTTGGTACTTAATCGGGGTAGGCATGTCCCCTGTTATTATTTCGCCCGCGTCATGATACAAAGCTAAGCAGACAACTTCCCCTGGGTCAATTTGAGGCCTACCTTCGGCATAATGTTTGTTTCGAATCAATACCAATGCATGCGCTATTGAAGCCACTTGATAACTATGCTCCATTACATTTTCTGATGAAGTGTTTCTCATTAAGCTCCATCTACTTATCAATTTCAATCTGCTCATCATGGCAAAAAAAGCTGTATCCATTTTATTCCTCCACAGCCTTTAACTTAGCTGCATTTAATAACATGCGCTTAGGTCTTGTGTCTCCAAATTGCACTTCTATAATGGCATCTCCAGCAACTGCTTCTACATTTAATATTTTCCCTAAGCCGTAACGTGTTGACTCAACCAGCATGCCAATTTGTATTTCATTGGCTTTTAAAACTGCGGCATTCTGCACCTTAGCACGCTCTCCTTCAGACCCTGTGCTTTTTCCCTTCAAAAAATCTAGCGCTTTAGAGTCAATGCCTTTGGCACCCCCTGCTGCTTTGGAAAATCTGTCTGCACCTCCGGTAAACATGGAATTTGAGTTTGGTCTAGTAGTGCTGTCCGTCTTACCAAAGGCGCTGAAACTATCGTTTCTATTCCTTTGATTGTTGTAACCATAGTTGTTGCCATATGTGCTTCCATATGCAGATGTTTCGCCCCTGCTGCTGCCGCCAAGTTCCTCAAGGTATTTACTTGGAATCTCTTTGACAAAAATAGAAACCGGATTAGCGAGCGTCTGGCCATACAGCGTTCTGCTCCGTGCAGTCGTGATATACAGTTTTTGCTTAGCTCGCGTGATGGCAACGTATGCCAAACGACGTTCTTCTTCTAGACCGCTCTCTTCAGACAAGGACCTGGCGCTAGGAAATACACCATTCTCTGCGCAAACTAAAAACACATTGCTAAATTCGAGTCCTTTAGCAGAATGGATAGTCATGAGACGAATAAAATCATCTTCTGCACTATCTAGATCCTGTTCTGAGTAAAGCGCAGCGCGCGACAAAAACGCCTGCAAAGCATCACTAAGCTTTGTCTCAGTTTGGCTTTCAGAATTAAGCGCTTGATTATCGAAGTCTAGGCTAAATGGTGCCGCTTCATCGGACTGATTTGAATATTCGAAAAACGCTTCGTCTTCTACCACATTCAGCTGGCTAAACTCTAAGGCATCCGACAATAGCTCTTTTAAGTTCTCTATCCTCTCCGCTGCGTTATCTTTTCCTAATGCACGGTCTTCCAAAATAGCATCCAACAAACCTGAACGTTCTTGCACATACTCAACATAAGCTTGAAACGTAAGCGCATTCTCACTCAATGTACTACGCATCTCAAAAATAATTTTGGCAAAATCAATCAACTTAGACGCTGATCGACTTAAACTTGGATACCTACTGGCCGTCGCACACAGTTTCAGCATCGGTTCGCCAGTCAGTGCCGATTCCCTTTGCAAGTTCTCAATCGTCGCATCACCTATACCTCTCCTCGGGTTGTTTACTGCCCTAAGGAAAGCAATTTCGTCGCGGTCACTTGCAACCAAACGCAAATATGCCAATACATCTTTAATTTCTTTTCTGTCATAGAACCTTAAACCGCCATAAATTCGGTATGGAATGCCTTCCTCACGCAAAGCAGATTCTAAAACACGTGATAGGGCGTTGGCGCGATAAAGAATGGCAAAATCAGCATACTTCATCGACTTATTACGTTGGCGACGATGCAATATCTCCTTAGCAATATATCTTGCTTCATCAAAATGATTGTTCGCTCTAATAAAAGTTATCGCTTCACCCTCTTTGGAGCCAGTCCAAAGTTTCTTGGCCTTCCGCCCTTTATTATTAGCGATAACCGCATTCGCAGCAGAGAGAATGGTTTCGGTCGAGCGATAGTTCTGTTCTAACTTTATTGTCTTGCAGTTTTTATAGTCTTTTTCGAAATCTAGAATGTTCCGAATGTCAGCCCCTCTAAAAGAGTAGATAGACTGGTCATCGTCACCAACCACACACAGATTTTTATGCCCCGCGGCTAAATACTTGACGATTTGATACTGTGCAGTATTTGTATCTTGGTACTCGTCAACCATAATATAGCGAAAACGCTCTTGATACGATTGAAGTACATCTTTGTGTTCTGAAAAAAGCTTCACCGTATTGATTAAAATGTCGTCAAAATCCATGCAATTAGCTTGAAGCATACGCTCTTGGTATTGTGCGTAGATTCTAGCAATCTGCTTATAAATCGGATTTTCTCCCGCCATTTCACGATACTTCTGAGGTGAACGAAGCGCGTTTTTAGCTGCACTTATCTGACTTAAAACCATACGCGCATCGAATTTTTTATCATCCAAATTCAACTCTCTCACGAGTTGCTTAATCATCTGTTGACTATCGGCAGTATCCGCAATAGTAAAATTTTGGTTATAACCTAGTAAATCGCCATGACGCCGTAGAATGCGCGCGAACATAGAGTGAAATGTCCCGACCCACATGCGTTCAGAAACCGAACCAATTAGCTCACTAATACGTTCCTTCATTTCTGCTGCAGCTTTATTGGTGAAAGTGATGGCTAAAATAGCATAGGGCGATACGTCACGTGCTTCAATAAGATAAGCTATGCGCCTGGTTATAACACGCGTTTTACCAGAGCCAGCTCCAGCTAAAATCAGAAGTGGACCTTCATCATGCAGCACTGCTTCGCGTTGCGGCTGATTTAAACCGTCTAATAAACGCTCACTGGATGGCACGCCTATTGACTGCGCTGTTTCTTCACCGAAACCTGAAAAATCTAATTCAAACTCACTCACAATACTGCCCCTAACATAAATTCGTGTGCTTTATTTTACCATAAAACGACGCAAAAGCGAACATATTTTCACATTTCGCATAAATAAGCGGTACGATTGTTCAAACCGTACCGCAAATAATGTTCAAGTTGTTGTGCCTCGCCTAAGTGAGGCTATATGCATCAGTAGTTAGGCTCAATCAAACCGTAATTTCCATCTTTACGTTTGTAGACCAAGCAAACACGGTCGCCTTCTTCTGATAAAAATAAGAGGAAACTATGACCTAACATTTCCATCTGTAAGCACGCTTCATCCGCACTCATGGGACTGATGTCAAAGCTTTTCTTACGAATAATTTTACCTTCTGCTGTTTCCTCCTCGTCATCTTCAATGACATGGGGTGCTTGAGTTTTTAAATACTCCTGCAAATAAGCATAGTCATGGATGCGTTTCTCAATGCGAGATTTCTGCTTTCTGATTTGTCGTTCGAGGACATCAATACTTAAATCAAGTGCAGTATATACGTCATCTGCGACAGTCTCTGCGCGATACAAGTGACCTTTGATTTTGATAGTGATTTCTACACATTTCTGTTCCCCTTCGGGACGCACTTTGACGGTAGCGGTGGCTTCATCGTTGAAATAACGATCATACTTTTTGAGTTTGGCTTCTACCCTCTCTTTTAGATGATCTCCAATTTTGATGCCTTTTCCGGTAACATTAACTTTCATGTTTACCGCTCCTTTCCTATCTATTTATGTTAAGGTTTCCCATAAACATCCAAGTAAGATTTACCTGCATAAAACCTTTACTTAATCATATTTTAATCTTTTTTACTCAAACTGACAGCCCTCTTGAGCTAATTTGTTGCGCAGCATATTTTTATTGGCAAAAAACTTCCTTGATTCCCGAAACAACGAAGCGATAGCTTGGCGTCCGATAAGAAAAATTTTCTTGGGATTGATGCTGTTGCTGCCTTTTTGCCGAGCAGAGAATGTGATGTCGTGGTAGTAATGCAATAATCCAAGTTTTCTCGTCTCAGCCATTAGTAAGGCATTAATTAATTTGAAATCGGCAGATACTTTTGGCAAAAGCACAGCCAGCACCGAACTCCGATAAAGCCTAAATGGCACATTCGCATCTTTGACTCTCACACGATAAAAGATGGCTAAAACGGCTGTGAGTACTTTTGAAACAAACACGCGCGCTTTTCCATCTTCACGGTTTCTCCTGAAACCAGCACAGACGGGATAAGCTTTGCGTCGCATCCAAAGGTCCGGGAAATCTAATGGAGAGGTCTGATTGTCCGAATCCGTTTGGAAAATGTAATCCGCACCTGCCTCTACGGCGTAAGTATATGCCTGTATTAAACTTGGACCATGTCCTTTGTTTTCTTCGTTGAGATAGGTTAATTGAGGGTAGTCTTCTTGGAGCCTGACAAGAATCTCAGCGGTCCCGTCTTTACTTCCGTCGTTAATTATTAATATGCGACTTTGTGGTCCTGCACAATCGAGCATGGGGTACCAGCCTGCTAACAGTTCCTCCAAATTTGCTTCTTCGTTATATGCAGGGATGACAATGTAGAGCGTGTCACCTATGGTCATTTTGCCACCTTTCACCCTAGATGAATTACTTATAAAGCACTTAGGGCTTAGCTGTTCATTTTGGAATATAATGTCATTTGATTGTGATTTTAGTATAGCACATGTGTTAATCGGTTTTAGTAAACAATGGGTGGTGGAGAGCGTTGAACAAATACAAATGTAGCTATTGTGGTTATGTCTATTATGAATCCGAAGGAGATGCAGTCTCAGGTCTAGCGCCTGGCACTTTGTTTGAAGATATTCCTTCTGATTGGGTCTGCCCCATCTGCGGCATGAGTAAAGATTATTTTGTGCTTTTGAACGACTAAATCTCATTTTCCGACTTACAAAAAGACGCGTAAAGTATAAATAAGCCTACCACAATACACATGCAGTAGGCTTCTCTTATATATGTTTTAGGCTAATTAAGCGTTGTCTTTGTCAACAATGTACATCAACAAGTCGATGACACGGTTGGAATAACCCCATTCATTGTCATACCAAGATACGACTTTGAAGAAACGTTTTTCACCTGGTAGGTTGTTTTGAAGTGTTGCCAAGCTGTCATATACAGAGGAACGCTTGTCATGAATAATATCAGTGGATACGATTTCGTCACTGGTGTAACCTAAGACGCCATCCATGTAGGTTTCGGATGCTTTTTTCAATAGGCTGTCAATTTCCTCAATTGAAGTATCACGTTCTGCGGTAAAGGTCAGGTCTACAACAGATGAGGTAGGTACAGGAACGCGGAATGACATACCAGTTAGTTTGCCCTTTGTTGTAGGCAGAACTTCACCAACTGCTTTAGCAGCACCGGTGCTGGAAGGAATAACGTTGATAGCTGCGGCACGTCCGCCTCTCCAGTCCTTCTTAGAAGGTCCGTCAACGATTTTTTGTGTAGCTGTATAGGCGTGGATGGTGGTCATTAAACCTGTCTCAATGCCAATACCTTCTTTTAATAAAACATGAACAACTGGTGCTAAACAGTTGGTGGTGCAAGATGCGTTGGAAATAACATGATGTTCTTTGGTGTCATATTGGTCTTCGTTGACGCCCATAACAAATGTTTTCACGCCACCTTTACCAGGAGCGGTGATGATAACTTTTTTAGCGCCTGCTTCAAGGTGAGCGCCAGCTGTGTCACCAGAGGTGAAAAGACCGGTTGATTCGATGACATAGTCTACGCCGAGTTCTTTCCAGGGCAGGTCAGCAGGATTACGTTGTGCCATAACACATCTTACTTCGTCACCATCAACAACGATGATATCGTCTGCTTCTAAATCTGGTGAGCTTTTCTTAGATGTTACTTCGTGATCAAATCTACCTTGAACAGAGTCGTATTTTAATTGATATGCGAAATACTCTGCATCTGTGGTTACGTCTGTAACAGCAACAACGTCAACTTCTTTTCCGAGTAAACCCTGCTCGCAGAGTGCTCTGAAAACCAAGCGTCCGATGCGGCCGAAACCGTTGATACCTACTTTAATTGCCATATGAATCCTCCTAATTTTTCCGCGACAAGCACGAAATAGCTTTCAATACAGTACGGTGTCCGTACTTGAGTATTATAACAATTATATGACAAGATTCAAACTTTTTTTAGCAAAGGACGGAGTGGCTTAGTTTTGCTATACTTGAGAAAATTTTAATGCATACAGTAAAGGATAACGGATGGAAAAGAATCAACATCCTCACAATAATACTTCGGAAGAAAACGCACCCATTCCAAAAATTTCGGATTTGGTGCAGCGTCTACCTGCAGAAAAAGAACCACAGGATATTGGGGTCTTTATTCAGGCTATTAAAGATGAGTCCGATATACCTGAAGATATTTCTGAAGCCTTAAGTGAAGCACGTTCTCGTATACAAATGGATATTCCTGATCCTCCCGCCGATTTATGGGACACTGAGCTAGAAGATTTGTCACAGCTGCCTGGTCAGGGAAACAAACCATTTGGAAAAGTAAATGAGCTTGAGATTTTTAGTGACGACTTAAGTGCAGCTATGCAAGAGCAGCCTCTTGAAGAAGCAAACAGAACCGAAGCTGCAACAGTAGAAGAAACGTTAGAAGACGAGAAAACAATCACCGAAGAAAAGTCTTCCGAAGGCGAAAGCGCAGAAGAACAAGCTTCTCCTGCAAGCGAGTCAACTGAAGAAGCCGCAGTAAGTGCGGACAAACAAAGCGAAGACGATGGAGTGACAGATAAGAGCCCGACGAGCATTGACCAAGCTGGCGTGGAGGCTGAGGCCGAGCATAAAAAACGTAATCGCATTAACCCTTGGAGCTTATTTTTTGGCAAAAACAATCTCGTCGACGCCACCGCAACCTTAATTTTTATGCATGCCGTCCTACTATTGGCGCTAGAAATAGCCTGGAAGCGTTTGCCCATGGAGTTTTTGGGGCATAGTAAAAATGGTTTTCTGGCATTTGTTGTAGCAACGGCGGGAATTCAAGTGCTAACTTTGCTATTTCCTATGTTTTTATCATTTAACACCTACCGCTTACCAAGTGGAACTGCTCTGGGAAAAACACGTATCGACCGTCCTATGGCCATTGCAGCCTTACTACCTGGTCTTCCAGCGGCTCTGTTTTTCAACGGCATAAACAATGTTTTTACTTATTTGATCATTAGTTGGGATCTATCTTTGCCAACGCATATTTTGCCGACATGGTCCAGACCTGAAGGCATCTTGCAATTGTTGATTACTTTAATGGTTGCAGCTGTAGTTCCAGCAATTTTAGAAGAACTCTTTTTCAGAGGCTTTTTGATGAAGTCGCTTTATGGCTTAGGTGGCAAAAAAGCAGCTATTTTCCTCTCGGCATTAGCTTTCGCATTTTTTCATAATGATCCTTTATTTTTAATAGGGCCTTTTGGTGTAGGCATACTCTTGGGATATTTGAGAAAGAACACTGAAAGTGTTTTACCTGCAGTATTGACACATCTGAGTATCAATGTGGCAACCTTCTTGCTGGATCCCGTTTTGCCACGCTTTAATACACAAATGGTTTTATTATTCCCCGCAGAAGGGCGCTCTAACCTAACGGCGAACATTGTGGCAACGGCTTCTTCTGGCGTTGTACTCTTTTTTATCTATCGCTTTATCAACACCAACTTAGTCAAAAGCCGGGCATATACCGGTTTTACAACCGGGCGCAGAGCTGCCATTTACGGCAGAAATAAGCAGCATAAAGAAGCGGTCTTGGCTAGTCCAGACCGTAACTATAAAATTCCACCGCTCACTTTGGGGAATTACATACGCTTTATTATGGCTATTGCTATTTGGATTCTCAGTAGATTCTTAACTGGCCTGGTCTAAGAAAAACTAAAGACAATAATTACTCAGCGCTACGTAAAAAACTTCCCGCGCTGATGGGCACTTCTGAAGAGAAATAATACAATTGTCCAGGATGTGGAGTAGCTGTGATTTCTTGACCATCTACTGTCTTTAAGCTCTTAACCACCAAAGGTGTTGTTGCATCACGTTCGGGACTTGTTAGTACGACGGTGTCACCAACTGTCATTTTATTCATTTGACGTAGTAGATACTCATTCGGCAAGGCTTGATACGTGGCATTATCTGGTGCAGCATCGACAGCCATCGCAAGTACATGTGCGGCTCGGATATAGCCTTCATGGCTTGCAAGCTGTGCTTCGTTGCGCGGATCATCAAAGTAAAAACCTGTTGAGTATTCGCGATGAACCAAGGCATCTAACTCCAGTCGCATCCCATTAACCGTATCTTTAGAAGGGCTATTAAAATACTGATCAATAGCAAGGCGATAGGCTTTAGCCGTGACTGCGGCGTAGTAGAGACCTTTCATCCTTCCCTCTATCTTAAAACTGTTTATACCAGCTTCGACGAGCGCAGGGACATAATCAATCATGCAGAGGTCTTTTGAACTCATTAAATAGGTCCCATGTTCATCTGTTTCAAGCGGTACGGGATCTGCGTTAACGCGACCGACCTCCTGAAGTTGATACTCCCAGCGGCAAGGTTGAGAGCAAGCGCCACGGTTACCACTTCGGTCATTAAAATAAGCGGAGAGGAGGCATCTACCGGAATGCGCCAGACAGATAGCGCCATGGACAAAACATTCCAACTCTAGTTCTGCAGGGATTTGAGCTCTGATGCTTGTGATTTGTGCCAAACTGAGTTCGCGCGACAGCACGATACGGGTAGCGCCCGCGTCGTACCAAAACTTGCAGGCTGCTGCGTTGCTGACATTTGCTTGGGTGCTAATATGCAGTGGGAGTTCGGGGACTTCTGCGCGCAGACAGGCGAAGACTCCGGGGTCTGAGACGATAGCGGCGTCGAATCCGTCGGCCAGAAGCTTTTTGCCATAGTTAGCAATTTCAGCTAATTCTTCATCTCGTGCCGTAGCGTTGATGGTTACATAGGCTTTCCGCCCCTGCTGCTTCACATAAGCAGCGGCCTCTGTCAATTCACTGTCTGTGAAGTTTTTTCCGGCGGCGCGCAAGCCAAAGCGTTGACCGGCCAAATAAACCGCATCTGCGCCGTAGAGTAAAGCCGTTTTCAACTTTTCGAAGTTTCCGGCTGGGGATAGGAGTTCAACTTTTTGTGGGTTCATGCTGCCTATTCGCCAACCGTGGGTGTGGCATCCTGATTCGCAATGGGGTAGAAATAGGTCTCAAGATTTTGTTCTTGCTGTTCCCATGTTACGGCAAAAGCATTTTCACCGCTTCCGTCGCCTTTTGCCACAAAGTAATAATAATCGTAACTCTCTGTGCTTGGCCATAACGCTGCTTTAATAGCGTTGATGCCGGGTGAGCAAATAGGTCCCGGGGGAAGCCCACTGTAAATATACGAGTTGTAAGGATCATTACGATCCAAGTCTGATTGGAGGATGATGTATTCGCTTGATAAGCCGTCGCGATTACGTAAATAGTTGATGGTCGCGTCGGATTGCAGCAAGTCTTCGTTCTTCAAGCGGTTGTGGAAAACACGGGAAACTTTACGCATATCTTCAAAAATGCCACTTTCCTTTTGAATAATGGACGCAAGGGTAATGACTTGATCCATGGTCATGCCAATTTCTTCGGCACGTGCGTATAAATCAGGAGTAATTTTGTTCTCCGTATTGTTCAAGAAGGTTCGGATAATGGTTTCTTCATCCGAGTTCATGTCAAAGCGATAGGTATCTGGGAAAAGGTAGCCTTCTAGTGAAAAATCACGCTTGGCAAAAGAACCCGTCGCATAGTCTTGGCTCAAACTCGGTATGGCTTTTACTAGATCATAATCCGTTAAATTCTGAGCATTCTTCATGAGATTATCGAGTACGGTCTCGTCAAAGTTAACTTGATTTTCTTTTAGTATCAGTTTTATTTCCCTATAGCTAACGCCCTCCAGGAAACGAATCGTACGCGTCGCAGGCTGTTGACTCAGCACGAACATGACTTGGTCATAACTCATGTTTTTCTTAACAAAGTGCGTTCCATACTTATACGACCCGTCAAAGCCATTAAACTTCGAAAAAATCGTAAAAACCGTGACATTGTCAATTACGCCCAGATCCTTCAATTTTTTGGCAATCGTGGACGTACTGTCACCCAAAGAAATGTAAATCATGATACTGCCGGGCGTGTCTTCCGTGAGGACAACATTCTCCTCAGGTCTAACGCTCGATGTTGGGGTGAGAGGTTTTCTTGTTGTTGTTGGCAAAACGTTCCCATCTTCATCGGTTGGCAGGATTAAATTTCCCTCCTCGTCCGTTGGGTAAGGCGTGGGTGTCGGTCCTGCCGCAATCGATTCGGATGCTGCTTGAACTTGGGCTTTATAGTCCTGATATCTCTCATCTTGATTTAAGATGTAGCGATAACCAAAAAGCAGTCCAACGCCTAGCGCTAGGACTATCCCCAACACTACGATGACTGCTTTAATGGCAAAACTTATTTTTTTCGAAAGCACAACTGCTCCTCGCTTATTTCTTTCTCGAATCCGCTTTAGCACGCAAGTCGTTGTTCAGCACTTTCTTGCGCATGCGAATACTCTTTGGTGTTACTTCAACAAGTTCATCATCAGCTATAAATTCGAGGCATTGCTCAAGGCTGAAATTGATTGGAGGTACGAGTCGTAGCGCATCGTCTGAGCCTGATGCACGCATGTTGGTTACATGCTTCTTCTTACAGACATTGACTACAATATCATCACTTTTCGGATTCGTGCCAACAATCATGCCTTCATACACATCCGTACCAGCACCGATAAAAAGCTGACCACGATTCTGAGCATTGTACAAACCATAGCTTACGGCTGTACCACTTTCCCAAGCAACGAGGACTCCATGTTTCCTCATTTCTATCTCGCCTTTCCAAGCCTCAAAGCCTGAAATAACGCTGTTCATTATACCATTGCCCTTAGTGTCGGTCAAAAATTCTGTGCGGTATCCTATCAGGCCTCTCGATGGAATATTGAACTCTAACCTAGTGTAGCCCTTCTCGGGTGGAAGCATGTTTTGCAGCTCAGCCTTTCGCTGTCCAAGCTTCTCAATTACCACCCCAACAAATTCTTCGGGAACGTCAATCATGACGCTTTCGACAGGTTCTGAAGGAACCCCGTCAATATCTTTCACAATGACTGATGGCTTAGAAACTTGAAACTCATAGCCTTGTCTACGCATGTTTTCAATCAAAATGGAAAGATGCAGCTCTCCTCTACCTTTGACCACATAGGCATCTGGTGATTCTGTTTCTTCAAGACGCATGCTGACATTGGTTTCCATCTCTTTAAACAGACGTTCACGTAAATGTCTTGATGTAACATATTTTCCTTCATTACCGGCAAAAGGACTGTTGTTTACGGAAAAGGTCATAGCAATGGTGGGCTCATCGATATTTACAAAAGGTAAGGGATCGATAGCATCTGGTGGACAAACGGTGTCGCCTATATTGATTTCGGGAATACCTGCCACGCATACAATTTCGCCAGCTGAAGCTTCAGCAATTTCCACACGCATCAGGCCCTCGTAACGCATTAATTTAGCGACGCGCGCGGAAAGCACCGAATGGTCATCAAAACCGCACACGACAATGGCTTGGTTTTGCCTAATTTGTCCACGCTCGATTCGACCTATAGCCAATCTACCGATATAGGGATCAGATTCAATATTGGAGACGAGTAACTGTAAGGTACCAGCTGCATTTCCGGTGGGCGCAGGAATTTCGTCGACGATCGCATCTAAGAGAGGCAAAATATGCTCGGCTTTTCCCGAAAGTGCCTCTGCCATATTACGCGACGCAAAGCCATTGCGTGCCGATGTGTAAAGTACCGGAAACTCGAGCTGATCATCATCTGCTCCCAGTTCGATGAACAGTTCGAGAATCATGTCTTCCACTTCTTCAGGTCTGGCATCTGGTCTATCAATCTTATTCAGTACCACAATTGGTTTGAGCTTTAATTCCAATGCTTTACGCAACACGAACCTGGTCTGTGGCATGGGTCCGTCATAAGCGTCAACTACCAAGATTACGCCGTCAACCATTTTCAGAACACGTTCAACTTCGCCTCCGAAGTCTGCGTGCCCGGGCGTGTCGACCACGTTGATGCGAAATTCGCCATGTACGATAGCCGTGTTTTTGGCCAAGATAGTGATACCGCGCTCTCGCTCGATATCGCCCGAATCCATTACGCGGGTATTGACCTGTTCGTTTTCTCTGAATGTTCCGGACTGACGTAACATGCTGTCAACCAGAGTGGTTTTTCCATGATCCACGTGCGCAATAATTGCGACATTCCGTAGGTGTTCAACAGGCACATTTTCGCCTCTCGCAACTCCAGGCTTACTCTTTTCAATGGCAATCGCAGAAGTTGCAGCTTTAGCCGCGGCTAAGCTACTATAACCCAACTGTTGCGCTTCTGATTCAGTCAATATGTGCGCACTGCTACTGTTGTTCGTTTCGTTAGCCGAATTTGTTTTTTGGTCTATTTTAGACATCTGTGTTTATCCTTTATAAATGCGCCGCCTAGGTCAGGCGCAGTCTTACTTTCTTTCACGATTAGACTTTTCACGTAAAGTCAGACGAATTGGCGTTCCAACAAAACCAAAATTTTTCCGGAACTGATTTTCCAAATAGCGGTCGTAAGAAAAATGCAGCAGTTCGGTCGAATTAACAAACAGGATGAATTCTGGAGGTTGAACCGCAACTTGCGTGGCGTACGCGATTTTAAGTCTTTTGCCTTTATACTGTGGCGCGGGAACCATGGCTTGAATTTCAGCAATAAAGTCATTGAGGATACCTGTGCTAATTCTCTTGTTTGATTCCTCATACACTTCGTTGACATACTTATAAACCTGTGTACAACGTTGCCCAGTGAGTGCAGAAATGAAAATGACTGGCGCGTAGTCCATAAAAGCAAAGCGACTAAGTAAATCCTTCTTATAATTCTCCTGGGTATCCGTTTCCTTTTCTATCAAATCCCATTTATTGACCACAAAAACAGATGCTTTTCCTGCGTTGTGCGCCAGACCCGCAACTTTCGTGTCCTGTTCAGTTACACCATCTTCGGCATCAATCAGAATCAAACACACGTCTGCACGTTCAATCGCGGAAATCGCACGCATGGTGCTATACCGTTCGATGTCATCAGCAATCCTAGATTTACGGCGCAGACCCGCAGTGTCAATAAAAACAAAACGTCCAAAATCGTTCTCTACCACAGAGTCCAAAGCATCTCTGGTCGTCCCGGCCAAGTCAGATACAATGGCACGATCTTCACCCGCAAGGCGGTTAAATAAAGAGGACTTACCTGCGTTTGGTTTCCCGATGATGGCAACTTTTATCCCGCTTTCTTCTGCATCTTCTTCTGGCAAAACGGGCAAAGCATCGACTACCACATCAAGCAGATCCCCTATTCCCAAACCATGAATGGAGGAAATAGGATAAATATCCCCCAAGCCCAAATTATAAAACTCATAGGCTTGTTCTGGCATGTGTCCTGGATTATCGCACTTGTTAACCACGACAAAGACAGGCTTGGCTGACTTGCGCAGCATATTGGCAATATCCTGGTCAGCTGCTGTCATTCCATCTTTTACATCTACCATAAGCAAGACGACATCCGCTGTTTCGATGGCAATATCTGCTTGGATGCGCATTTGCCTTAGCAATGGCATATCACTCGCAGGTTCAATACCACCGGTATCAATCAAGGTAAAGCGCTGCCCAAGCCATTCGACACGTGCATAAATGCGGTCTCGTGTCACGCCTGGTTGGTCATCAACTATAGCGATGCGCTGCTTAGCAATAAAATTAAAAAAACTAGATTTTCCGACGTTTGGACGTCCGATAACAGCAACGATTGCATCTTTCATTTTGCGCCTCCCTTCACATGTTCATCATACGCTTTTATGGGCCTAAGCATCTTAATAAAAAATAAATTCATGAAAAAGCAGCGAGTAGTACTTTCCCGCTGCTCCAGTAGCCCAGATAAATGAATAAAACTGTGCTTCTCTTACCCTAAGGTCAAAATTATTTCGCTTCTTCGACTGCAATAACTTCTTTGCCATCATAGTAGCCGCATGCTTTACACACACGGTGTGACATTCTTAGGGTGTGGCATTGCGGGCACTCGCTCAAATTTGGGACAGTCAGTTTCCAATTGGAACGATGTCTGCGAGAACGCGCTTTCGACCATCTGCTCTTAGGTGTTGCCATAATGTATTTCCTCCATAGATCCTTCTGTAGAAGCGCATCTCTAGGCTTTACAGTAGTTTTTTTAGTTTGGCAAAAGGATTCCCGTCATCCTCTGCTTCGTTTCCATTGCATTGGCAATGGCCTTCATTCAAATCTTGTCCACATTGCGGGCAAAGCCCCGCACATTCATCAAGGCACAAAACTCTTGTCGGAACGACTCCAATAAGACGTTTCAACAAAAGCTCAAGTACATCAATATGTTCTCCTGTGTAAAGTTCGTAATCATCTTCTTCTGCTGTCCAGGCACTCTCATTCCAGAGTTCCAAATTGCGTTCAGGGACAAAGAAATCATTTACTTCAGAGCTCAATGTTAGCTCACAGGTTTTTAAACAACGGTCACAAGGAACTACGGCGCCAACCTCCGCTGTACCACTAAGTTTTAGAAAACCACTTTCTTTATGTCTTAGTCGTCCGTTAAAGTGTAAGTCTCCTTTGGCAGAGACGCCAGGGAAAAATTCACCGACTTCTGTGTCAGGGACTGTTAGCGTGAGGGGCATATCCTGGTCCTTACGCCGAATAAGCGTTTTTACGGATATTAACATTATGAGCCTCCTCAAATACGTCAGCCATTATTACTTATCAAGCGATTTTTGTCAACCAAGCATAAGAGCTAGACTTCTGATTTTAACATCAATAATCTGATTTTGCACAACTGCTGCTTGATGGGGTAGGAAATCACTAGCACTGGTGCTTATGCCATAAGCAGGTAATCTAGAAATCAGCGCAGCACTCAAGGACTCAATTAATGGCAAAAGTTCTTGCTCATTATGCAGACTCGCCTGGCTTAACGCAATCAATTGCTGATGTTCCTCAGCCCAATCTGCCAAATCTGCCATGCTGCACGATGCCCATTTGTAGTAAGGCCTATACTTGAACTCTAACAAGTGTGCACAAGAAATATAGTGTTGTACAAAGGTATCAACTGCATGTCTTGCGCCAATCCAATCTTTTCTTTGCAGACATCGAGCTAGATTGTATTGTCCGGCTTGTCCTAGTGTGGCAAGCCTGGCAGCTAGCTTTTTGAGACGCACATCTGAAGGATAAAACGCTAACAATGCATTGCGAATAGCACTAAATTTACCGGCTGGATCCAAAAACACTTCACCATTTGTCGCCGTCGCTAAAGCACTTTCAGGTATATTCAACCAAGCTATCGCTGTGCTTGGCACTGTACTAACACCTATGAGCCTTTTGTAAAAAGATTGTATCGAGCAAACGCCAACCCTAGCTTCAGCTTCTGGCATATGTAAGCGTTCAAAATTTTCAAACGAGGTCGGTAGTTTATTGTAGGTTTCCATTAACGCAGCGGGATCTAGTGAAGCATCTTCCTCGTCGTACCATACACAAAAGGCAGGTCCCCAATCATGGTCACGCGAAATTTCATCGTCATAACCAAAGCAATCCGAGCCTTCACCCACCAAACCAAAAGCCAATTTGGAAAATACGTGTTCGCCAGCTGCGTCCTCTAGCATTTCAAACAGCTTGCGCCCTTCTGCTTCAAAGTAGCGACGACAAAGATCCAAGCCTTTCCCTAGCATAACTGCGCTCATTCACAGACTTCGTTTGTGTTCTGTTTGCAGGCCCCGGGACCGAAACGTTCCAAAAGGATGGCAATATTCTTCTGCATCATCTGGTACTCATGACTTTCCCCATAATTCGCCTTGATAATTTCTGCGGCATTTTGAAAGGAGAGGATGGAATCCGGATTTTGCTCTGCTGCCTCTAGATTACCTTTTGCCGCGAACAAAGCAGCCTGATGGTAATCACCTGGGAAATCATGGGCAAAAGTATCTTCCGCAAGCCTAAGCAACTCTTTGGCGCGTTCAGTTTGACCTATTTTTTGGAGAAGCAGCGCTAAATTGGTCTGTGAAATAGCTACTGGTAGCTTCATGCCTCGATTTTGCAAGTTCTCTAAAGCCACTAACAAATACTCAATTGCTTGACTTGTCTGCCCTTGGCTTTCGTAGACTAAGGCTAAATTATTAAAGGCGCTTGCGTAGCCATAAACATCAAAGCTTTCTAAGTCTGCATAAATATCCATTGCATTTTTGAATTCATTTAGTGCTTCGTTTTGCCTACCTGCCATGCGGTATGTGCCACCAAGGTTGTTGTAAGTAATCGCTAATTCTTCGCGATGGTCGCCTTCCAAAGTACTAAGTACTTCAATTGCTTTTAAGAAGGCTTGCTCCGAGTCATCGAAACGACCTAGACCACGATAAAGTGAACCTAGTTCATTGCTCGACCAAATTAACAAATCATACTTTTTTTCTTGTGTAGCCTGTACGGTCCCGTCTGCTTTTTTTGATTTTAAAAAGGCTTCTACTTGTTCGGGTTCACCTTTTCCGTAAAGTTGGTCCAGTTCTTCGTAGAGTTTATTGATGTCCATTTCTACTCTCCTTTGGCTAAACTCAGCTTTTGAATTTGCTGCATGTTCTCTTCAATAAGATTAAGTCCTTTGGCTAAACAATCTTGAAGATGCTCCTCCATAAGGTTCAGGGTATGCATAGAGTACGTAGCAAGTTCCCCTTTTAGATACGTTTCATAAGAAGTGTTGTCCGTACTATCTTCACTACTTCTAATAGAGCGTGCGCCGGTTAACGCAGGTTGACGCGCTGCGTATTCCTCGTGCCAACGGACATAAATTGTAGAAATTGCATCGATGGTCGCTTTTTTAGGCGCGCTAATTTCGGGAAGATATGCCTTAATATTGGCAAAAGCATCCCGGTCTGTCGACTCCATCATATAGGCATATTTTTCTGTTAAGAGATTCCGTTTTTCCTCTTGTGCAGCAAGCAAATCTTGCCGGTAAGCATCAAGCATGGCTTCGGACCAAGTCAAAAATTGTGCACACCTAAATAAATTGAAATGCAACCAATCTTCTTGACAGTCTGCACGTCCACCTTCGTTTTGCACCTCTTGAAACATTACCCATTCAGGATTGATCAGTTCTGCTTCAATCTTGCTTCTATCCCACATTTTAGAGCCTCACTTCAGCCAATAATAAGCCAATACAAAAGTTTGCTTGCGAGAAACAAAACTACTTGATGAAACTAAAATGCAACTCAAGTTTCGTATTCAATTCAACTTGTGTACTTGCATCCAAGTTATAACTTAACTTTAAAACGCCACCTTTGGCTGTCAGTTGGAATTCCACTTTGTTCGTATAGAAGCCCAAATTCAAACGGCCGAAAGGGGTTGAATAATGTGTGATTTCACGTTTGCCTTCAATAAAATTCATGCGCATTTGATGCTCACCGGCACGCATTAATCTGGCACTGCCATCAGGCGCATACATCAAAGTCGTGCTCGTTTCACCAAAACCACTGTCAGCAGCTTCGCGATAAACAATATAATGGCGACCATTTTTAGCGTAATACTTGCCTTGTGTAGTTAGTGTTACTTCGTCCGGACTGCTTTGTGCATCCCATTGCTTGCCTTTAATCTTGATGAGTATCTGACGGCCCGGCCCTTTGGTATGAGGTTTTAATTGCGCTTGAAGTGCAGCTGCCCGTAGTTTTTCACCATCTTGAGCAGACTTTAACATACGCCTAGACAATTCAGTCCGCGCATAGTTATCTGTCTTTTCGTCGTAGTATTTTTCAAGTTGCTCTTTTGTCAGTTGATCTTGAGCAGCTGTGTCTTTTTTATCAGCCATAGTCTTTCTCTCGCGGCTATTTCAGAGCCGTGCTTCGTTCTTTATTACGATGTTCTTCTACTGCCAAATGGCATAATCTAAGAAGCAACTCTGCTAGGCTAATCCCCTCATAGGCAAAAGCCTGTGGAAACAAAGATATCGCCGTAAATCCTGGTAAATTGTTAATCTCGTTAAAATAGAATCTACCATTCTTTTTATGTTTAAAGAAATCAACGCGGGCTAGGCCACGGCAATTCAAGGCCTTATAAACCTGAATTGCTAAATCTCTTAAAATACGCGCTTCTTCTTCTTCTAAATCTGCGGGCATTTTCACTTCCGCACCGTCATCATTTAAATACTTGTTCTCATAGTCATAGTAATCACCATCTGCCTGGACCGCAACCTCACCAACAGCTGCGGCAAAAGGCGCACGATTTCCGAGTACCGCGACTTCCAGCTCACGAGCCGGGACATATTCCTCAATCAAAACATCATAGTCAAACTTCGCAGCATGTTCCAAAGCAGCCTTTAGCTCTAATATATCACTTGCTTTAGCTGTGCCTACTGAAGAACCACCATTAGCAGGTTTAACAAAGCATGGAAAGCCTAGTTCACTCTCAATAAACTCAAGCTCATGTGCAATATCATTTAGTATTCGATCTCTTTGACTAGCGACATAACGTGCTTGAGGAATATGTGTCAAACTTAGTACTTTTTTTGTCATGATTTTATTCATACTAATGGAAGACGCCATCACGCCTGAGCCAACATAAGGTAAGCCACTGAGCTCAAGCATACCTTGTAAAATGCCATCTTCACAATTGACACCATGCACTGCGGGAAAAATAACGTCAATTTTAGAAGCAGCTAGGGCTTCCAAGAAATCTTTAATGCTAACACCCTGTTTAAGGTCGAGGCTAGCGTACTTAGAATTTGTTTTAAGGTCATCGCGCACTAGCTGCTCCCAGTCACTTGCCGTAATATGCTCATCAGCGATGGCAAAAGGCAACCATGCACCCGCCCTAGTCACGCCAACGATATGTGGTACTAATTTGGCAGCGCGCAATCCCTTAACGATGTTCAAAGCAGAACGCTGCGAAATCTCATGCTCTGTGGATACTCCACCAAAAATAACTAAGACATTTTTCATCACATATTTCCTTCTTACTCTGGCTTAAAGATAGACAGTGAACGGTTAAAATAACTGTTCACTGTCTACTGCATTATTTTCATTATTCACTAAATTGCTTATTCAAGCTCCTTCTTGTTCTTTTGTATCATGAGCAGCATACTAGTCAATTGTTCCTCTAACTCGGTTAGACGTTTATCTGCATAGTCCAGCGAACCATTACGAATCTGTTGAGCGGAGGCGTTAGCTGATTGAATCGTTTGTGAAGCGAGCTCTTTAGCCTTGAGGGTAATGCCATGTTCATCAATCATCGTCGCGACGCGTTGCTCAGTCTTTCGTAATATCATTTCTGCTTCTTTACGTGCTTCAGAAATAATTTGATTACTATTATCTAAGAGCCAGTGCGCTTGTTTAATTTCAAGAGGTAAATTGTCTCGCAACATACCGACTAGAATTAACATTTCTTCACGATCTACCATGCAATTCGAAGTAAAGGGCACACTCTTCGCTTGCAAAACGAGCGTCTCCATTTGTTCAATGAGATCTTTTACGTCGTTATCGATAATTTTTGAGGCTTCTCTTTTTTCGCTATCGGCCATCTCAGTACCCTCCCGCTTATTTCACACGCATGTGGCGTGCAACATACTCACTTATTTCTTCCGGCACCATGCCGCTAATATCCCCACCAAACGAAGCTACTTCTCTCACAATAGAAGACGAGGTAAATGCCAAATCCATTCTGCATGGCAAAAGTATGGCCTCGAAATCGGCATAAAGTAACTTATTAGCAGTAGCCATCTCAGACTCAAATCGAAAATCTGACTCAGATCGCAATCCTCTGACTACCGCATCCGCTTGTTTCTGCTTAAATAAATCCACCAAAAGTCCATCGTGTGCAATGACTTCAACATTTGGTAGATCCTTTAAACATTTCTTAATCATTTCCAATCGTTCTTCGGTCGAGAAATAACTTTTTTTTCCAGCATTGACTGATATTGCCACATATAGTTTTGTACATAAAGCCGCTGCCCTACGAGCAATATCCAAGTGTCCTTTTGTAAAGGGGTCAAAGCTTCCCGGATAGATTAGAACTTCCATTATATAACCTCATTATCTCAAACACAACAAAAAGAAAGTCTATTCATGCATTGTCGCATCTGGATGTCGATAGAATGATACCATTGCACTTCCGTACTGACAAGATTTTTCGAGCACTAAGCGCTCTGCTTTGCCCTGTTTTGGGGCTTTTGCATCGGATTCAAAGATTAAGTAACCTGTTTTTTTTAAGATTTCGCTAGTGAGAACAAGTTTTTCAATCTTTCCAAACTCTGTCCACGCTTCGGCATAAGGGGGATCCATAAAAATCAAGTCAAAACTTTCCCCTTGTTCTGCTAAGATTTTAGCTGTTTTTAGCGCGTCACCTGTCATAAGCTGAGCCTGGTCTTGAAATCCACAATGTTCGACATTCGCTTTTACGACTACAGCTGTCGAACGATCTCTTTCGACAAAAACTGCCTTAGTCGCCCCACGGCTTAAAGCCTCTATGCCAAGTTGACCACTTCCTGAATAAAGGTCTAGAATATGTAAGTCAGTAAAAACGAGGCGCGCTGTTAGCGCGGAAAACATAGCCTCTTTACTACGGTCTGAGCTAGGCCTAGTTTTCAAACCTGTTGGTGCTTTTAGCTTGAGTCCGCCTGCACTCCCGCTGATAACTCTTGGCATAAAAAATCTTCTTTCTATAAACCTATTTGATCCAAAGCCGTTCCAAAATAGCGTTTTAATAAGGGCAAAAGCAAACGATGTTCTGCCGCTTCAAGACGTTCGTCGCGCTTCAAAATATCGAGCACCGCTGCTTGACTTTGCTTAAGTAAATCTCCGTCTTCATAAAGGTTAGCAATGCGAAGCTCAGGAACACCATGCTGGCGCGTGCCAAAGAAGTCCCCCGGGCCTCTCAATTGTAAGTCCTTTTCTGCAATTACAAAGCCGTCATCCGTATGGCAGAGGGTTGTCAGTCGTTCTTTGGCGATTCCATCGGTCACGTCACTTTGCAAAACACAAACGGAGGCACGTGTGCCTCTGCCGATACGCCCTCGTAATTGATGCAATTGTGCGAGTCCAAAGCGCTCTGCATTTTTGATAAGCATGACTGTTGCATTAGGATTATCCACCCCTACTTCGACGACTGTTGTAGACACAAGAATATCTATCTCGCCGGCGTAGAACTTTTGCATGACTTCTGTTTTTTCTTTTTCTTTCAAAGAGCCGTGTAATAAACCAACACGACGATTGGTAAAATATATATCACGATAATCTTGATAGGTCTTCTCTACAGATTCTAAGCTAAGCACATGTTCTGAATCTTTTACTAAAGGACATATAACATAAGCCTGTTCGCCAGCGGCTAGGTGTTTCTCTATTAAGCTTTGGACGCGTGTTTCATCTGCTGTTGTTGCTGTATACGTGGCTATTGGCTGACGACCAGCAGGTCTTTCGTCAAGTGTTGATATGTCCAAGTCTCCATACAATATCAGACCTAAACTTCTGGGGATAGGGGTTGCTGACATAACAAGTAGGTGCGCCTGCTTATCTTGGTTATCGATCAAAGCTAAGCGTTGTTTGACACCAAAGCGGTGTTGTTCGTCCGTCACCATAAGTGCCAAATCTTTGAACTGTACCGTTTTTTCTAATAAGGCGTGCGTACCAACCAAGATATCAATTTCGCCTGCTAGCAAGGCCTTACGTGTATTCTTTTTATCCGCCGCACTTTGTTGTCCCGTGAGTATGGCTACCCTGGCCCCACTAGCCGACAACTGGCTATTGATGGTGTCATAGTGTTGCTGAGCTAGCACTGCGGTTGGAGCTAAAAAGGCTGCTTGTTTACCGCACATGACGGCTTGCAACATGGCTAGGGCGGCAACAACCGTTTTGCCAGAACCAACATCGCCTTGTACCAGGCGATTCATCGCACGTTTTTTAGAAATATCTAATGCAATGTCATTCAGCACACGTTGCTGCGATTTTGTGAGTTGATAAGGCAGGGCATCGATAACAGAACGATATGTTGCCAGACGTTCTTTGTTTAGCAAGAGAGGAGATGCGTTGGCATCGCTGTCCTCTTGTCTTCTCATCAAGCGCAGCCCGAGTTGGAGCATAAATAGTTCTTCGAACGCGAGGCGTTTTCTCGCTACGGTGTAATTGCTCGCATTCTCTGGTCTGTGGATTTGTTCATAGGAAAACTCAGCCGTTGAAAGTGCATACTGTTTGCGCAAGTCAGCTGGCAAGGCTTCGGGGATTTTAGTCGCAAGTTTATCCAGCAATTGGCCTATTAAATTGCGCACCACACCCTGTGTCAGACCTGCCGTTAATGGATATATGGCTTTGAGAAAGCTTCTCGGACTCGCATCATCATTTGGCGCATGTGCAAGTTCAATTGCTGGATTATGTATTTCTAGTCCGTAACGTCCGGCTTTGATTTTGCCACGAAACAAAAACACTTCACCCTTGATCAGCTTGGTCTCCAGATAGGCTTGGTTAAACCATACCGCCGGAAGATCCGCTGTCTCATCACGCAGAACCGTGCGCAGCGTGGTCAGTCGTCCTTTTCTAAAAAGCGTTGCTTGCCGAGCTATATGTGCGATAAAAGTTACTTCTTCACCTGCCTGAAAACTCGCGATTGGCCTAGCTTGTGTCCAATCTTCATAGGCGCGGGGGAAGAAATGCAAGAGATCACCGCAAGTATGTATGTCCATTTTGCCAAAAAGTTGTTTACGCCGAACAGAGACGCCATGTAGAGAGGCAATGCTTTCATCGAGTAAGGATGGCATGAGCTCAGCTATGTTCTCATGCTTCATTGTTCTGTGTCTTTCCATAGCGGCATTTGGGGCGCAGAGGGCAAATTGAACATTTGGGTCTTCTTGCGATACAAATCTCGCGACCAAGCGTCACGATTAGATGCCCCCAATTAGTCCATTCTGCTTCGGGTAAAACCAATACTAAGTCTTTTTCTATACGTACCGGGTTTTTACTATCTGTGAATCCTAATAAATTGCTAATGCGCGCGCAATGCGTGTCTACAACAACGGCTTGTATTCCAAAGCTGTCGCCCAAAATTAGATTGGCTATTTTTCTGCCAATGCCTGGTAGCTGGAGCAAGGCCTTTTCATCGCTTGGCACTTCTCCATTATGCTTTTCAATCAATTGTTCCGCAGTTGCTTTGATGTTTTTAGCTTTCATTCTGAATAAACCGCAGCTACGTATGATTGCTTCTATGTCTTCCACTTGCGCGGCAGCCATGTCCTCAATCGCTGGATAGCGCTCAAATAATACAGGAGTAATTTGGTTGACACGCGCGTCTGTACATTGAGCGGCTAAGATGGCACCTACCATTAAACGGAAAGGATCCTCCTTGAAGTCAAGGGTGCAGTCTACGTCAGGGTACATCATATGGAGTTTGCTTAGCACCCATTGGGCACGCTCACGTTCTTGTTTAACTTTACGTTCCGTCAATCTTCTCAGCTTCCTCTTCTAGGTTCTCAATAAGCTCAAGTTTGTAGCCAACGCTCCAAACGGTGCGAATGCCCCAAGGTAGCTGGCTTGAAACTTTAGCAATTTTTTCGCGAATACGTTTGATATGCACATCAACCGTGCGTGATTCACCGTAAAAATCATAACCCCAGATATCCTCTAGAAGTTGTTCGCGTGTGAAGACGCGGTTCGGATTAGATGCCAAAAAGTATAAAAGCTCTAACTCTTTGGGTGGCATTTCTACTTGTTGACCATTAACCTCAACACTATATAAGCCTTTGTCGATGACTAGACCTGGCAGCTCAACAATCTTCCCGCTAACACTTTGGGGTTTTTCAGGAATTTTATTTTGAACATCGCTTCGTCGTAGCACTGCTTTCATTCTGGCGATTAGTTCTTTCACTTCTAGTGGTTTTACAATATAGTCATCTGCTCCGAGTTCAAGTGCGACAACTTTATCTAGCACGTCACCGCGTTGACTGACAATTATCAAGGGAACATCGGTTTCTCGCCTGATGGCGCGACAAATATCATAGCCGTCCATGCCTGGCAAACTAAGTTCAAGCAGCACAAGGTCTGGAAAAACCTTTTCCAGCGTTTCCAGTGCTAGTTCTCCATCTTCACAAATATGAAGCTCAAAATCTTCAAGTCGTAATGGTTCTTTTAATTCAACGGCAAATTCATGATTTGCGTCTATCAATAAAACATCACGCATCGTATCACCTGACTTTCACGTATCCATCTCTGTTAAAGATATGGCTTACGTCAGTTTACTCTATTTTACTCTCGCCTGATTCCTTTACACGACCCATATCCACAAGTTGCTTCATTTCATTCATAAACGAATCTACATCAGCGAATTCACGGTACACCGAGGCAAAGCGTACATAAGCAACTTTGTCTAGATCACGTAGCTTACTCATGACCATCTCGCCTAACTCTCTAGACTGTACTTCGCGATTGAGTTCACCGCTACAATGCTGTTCAATTTTTGAAACTATGTTATCAAGGTCTTCCATGGAGACAGGTCTTTTTTGGCAAGCTTTGGTTAAACCATTTAACAGTTTGTCTCTGCTAAACAGTTCTCTTGTACCATCTTTTTTTACAACAAAGATAGGTAGACTTTCAAGTTTTTCATATGTCGTAAAGCGATGCTTGCAATGAAGACATTCTCTGCGCCTACGAATTGCAGCACCCTCCTCGACAGGACGTGAATCGACTACTTTATCTTCTATGTGGCTGCATACTGGACATTTCATATAAGTGACCTCTCTTGGATAGTTTTGCAAACGCCCTCAGCTTCAAAGAAGTGAGGGCGCCTTACAAATTTACTACATATGTGCAGGATTATTCTTCAAAATTATCGTTGTCATTGAAGAACCATGGCAAAATACGATTAGACTTCCCTGGTGAAGTATCTTCAGAAACACTTCTTCCTGGTCTCTCTCGTTGTGGGAAAACAGATTTTCTGGGGCCGGTTTGGTCCTCGTAAGTGCTTGATTGGCTTAAGGGCTTTGTGTCATTCTCTTGAAAATTGTTAAAGCGATCATAATTATCACGTGTGAACTGACCACGCTTGTTTGGGCTACTCTCATCTCTGCCACCGCTGAGGAATGCTGGAACATCTGATCCAACATCGGGTTCGCTATCTAAAACTGGTGTGGCAAAAGGATTGCTAACCGGAGCGCTTTCACGACCACCAGCTTGGCTACCCAAGTTTTTCATATTTTTATCTTTTTTAAGACTTGGATTAACTTCGAAACCGGACGCAATAACGGTAATCATCACTTCATCTTCCATGCTTGCATCAATAACAGCACCGATAATGATGTCAGCATCAGGAGCTGCTGAGTCCCTAATCAAGCTTGCAGCTTCGTTTACTTCGCGTAGTTTTAGGTTGGATCCGGTAAAGTTGACGATTAGGCGATGCGCGCCATCAATACTTGTATCAAGTAGAGGACTGTGCAGCGCTTCGTTAACAGCTAGTTCCATGCGACCTTGCCCCTTGGCTTGGCCAATACCCATATGGCAAATACCTGCATCTACCATGACACGACGCACGTCGGCTAAGTCAAGGTTAATCAAGCCTGGTACAGCAACAAGATCAGAAATACCGGTAACACCATATTTAAGCACTTGGTCGGCCATGGAGAATGCCTCGTCCAAGCCTGTATCATCGTCAGCCATTTCCAATAGCTTATCGTTGGGAACTACAATAAGTGAATCAACAAAATCTTCAATATGGCGAATTGCTGATTCAGCATTCTGCATGCGCTGTGCGCCTTCAAAACGGAAAGGGCGTGTAACGACTGCAACAGTGAGTACGCCTAAGTCATTGGCAATTTCAGCAACTACAGGTGCAGCACCCGAACCAGTTCCACCACCCATGCCTGCGGTTATAAAGAGTAAGTCAGTACCACGGATAGCAGTGGCTATTTCGTCTTTAGATTCTTCCGCTGCTTTAGCACCTATTTCAGGATTAGCACCAGCACCTAAACCATGTGTGATTTTATCACCGATTTGAATGCGATGGCTCGCCTTACTGCGATCAAGGGCCTGATAATCTGTATTGATAGCAATAAATTCAATACCCTGCACATTTGATTCAATCATTCGATCAACCGCGTTGCAGCCGCCGCCCCCTACACCAATTACGCGAATAGTCGCGAAATTGCTGTTATCTACACTGAACTGCATGGGATTATTGCCCTTTGTGTAATATTTATCAGCCAATTTCTTGTTCCCCTTTCAATGACCCGCCCGGCTTAATTTTTCAAGCGAAAACTATGCCCAATTAGGCTTTTTCCTATTTTACACTATTGAAAAATTCAGTACAACACTTGTTTATATATATAGACGTCATTATATGCTTCAAATTACGCCTATTTACTGTATTTTGCAACATTATCATTGCAAACAGATAACTATTTTCTTTCAACTTAGATAATTAGATTAATTTTCGTTCCTACTTGGGTAAAATAATTTGCGCGTTCCGGTGACGTCAAGCGTTCCCTCACCCAGATTTAAGAGGTTGTCAGTACGTGCTGCATATCGCAGCCAATTGATTGCTTCGTCTAGTGTTTGACGATTACCGAGCTTGATACGTGTACCAGAATCTGCATACGCCTTGCTCAAGGTAATATAGGTCTCTGCTCCATCCGTTAAGGTGATGGATTTTACTTGACTAAAGAAACTAAAATCATCGTTGGCTGTAGTGTCATTATTAATCAAGGCATCTAAGACTAGGATAGCGGGCCGAATTGTTTTCTTCACATCTTCGGATACCATTTCGCCTGGTACAGGGTTTTCAAGTTTTGCATTGTAAATAATGGGGATTTCTTTATGTAGATTTCTAATAATATCCAGAACAATGCCATCTTTATCTAACAAAACGATTTGTCCTTGATAGTCGACATAACTAACCGGCACACGTTCCTGCACTACTATATGTACGGTGCCTGGAAATTTCGGACCTACCGTTACACTATTTACATAAGGGAAAGCCGCTTTTATTTTATCTTCAGCAGCGCCGTTACGGATACCAATAATCCGCCCAAGGCCACCGCCCCATCCCTCTAGAAGGTGTCTATCTAATTGTATTTCTGAGGCATCAATTACTTCTTTCTCGCTCAGATTTTGTATTCCATCTATTTGAAAACGTTGCACATGAAATGCTGGCAGAAAGTAAATCAATGCTAGCAAAATAATTATAAAAGAAACAATGAAACCATAACGTTTCACTGTACCCATGCGCCTATTGTGTTTACGGTCCCTGATGCGTTGTTTTTGGGTATGATAAGCAGATTTAGCTAATTTGGTGGTTTCTTGCTGTTTATGAACAAGCTCTTCTAGTATGCTGACTTCTTCGGTGGTTTCGCGTGCTTCTACGGAAGCTTCTGATTCAGCGTTATACTCAAGGCTTTCTGACTGATTTTCAACTGTGCCTCTCACGTTTTCATCAAAAATGGGGTCAGCAATAAAGGCTCTGGTACTTTTTTCTTGGGCTTCTTCGCCCTCAAGTTCAGAGAGAACTTCTGTAGATAGTTTTATAGGAGCGGTCTCGCGTTCGAGCGCTTTTGGATCAGCTTTTGGCAGATTCTTCTTCATCCGTTCTCCTTAGACACAACTGCTTTTTAACTTTCATTTACTTCGCAGAAGGTACTAGTGTCAAAAATTCCGTGCAGATATCCTGAGCCGCGGTTGGGCTTGCTAGCGTAGCTGCCGCTTTCTCCATGCTTGCTAGTTTGCCGCTTGTTCCCCTAATTTCTTCTATGGCTTTGAACAAGCAGGCTCCGCTTAAGTTCTCATCGTCTATGCAGATACCCGCCTCCTTCTCAACAAAGGCTAATGCATTGTGGCGCTGGTGGTCTCCTTTGGCAAAAGGAAATGGCACTAAGATTGCCGCTTTACCCAATGCCGCCAATTCTGCACATGCAATGGCACCCGCCCGACTTATGACAATATCGGCTGCAGCCATGTAGGATACCATATTATAGAGATAATTCTCAATTTTCAAGCCTTGGTATCCCATTAATCCAGCATTATTCGCCATATTTAAGCCTTCATCGTACAGAGTTTTCCCACTTGCCAAGAGAACTTTGGGTATTTGTGCGCCCTTATGCTGCTTTGAATATTCAGCGTACGCTTGGGCAAGTTCAATGCTTGAACGATTGATACTGCGGGCACCAAGAGAACCACCCGTTACCAAAATTAAGAAATCATCGTCAGAAAGCTCCAGTTCTTGGCGCGCTGCCTTCTTGCTTGTGTTAAAAAACTTATCCGAGATTGGGTTACCCGTTAATACGACGCGTTTCGCTTTCTTAAAAAACGGAACCGATGTTTCATAGCTTACGCAAACCACGTCAGCACCTCTTGACATCAAGCGGTTGCTACGTCCAGGGAAGGCATTTTGTTCGTGTATTAGGCGTGGAATACGCAATTTTTTAGCTGCGGCAAGTAAAGGTCCAGCCACATAGCCACCAGTACCGATTATCGCGGAGACTTGGCGTTTTTTTATTAGTTTCTTACACTGTTGTGTTCCGCGCCAGAAATCACGGACAGCTTTATAGATATCAGCAGGAGTATTTTCAAAAGGATACGCAGCTACCTCAATAAACTCAAAACCTGCTCGGGGCACGAGTTCACTTTCAATACCATCTTTACTACCGGTAAAAATTATATCGATGTCTGGACGTAGTTTTTGTAGACCGTGCGCAATCGCTAGCGCAGGGTTTACATGCCCTGAAGTTCCTCCCCCTGAAATAGCAATCGTTAGCGACTTAGGCATGTGCTCTTTTACGCTGCTTGCGTCTGCGACGGTTGTCCGCAAATCGTACTCCGCCTATGTCTTTGGGACCGAACTTAGAGACCGACAAGAGGAAGCCAATTCCCACTAGAAAGAATATGTTAGACGTACCGCCATAACTAAATAAGGGCAGACTGATACCGGTCGGGGGGATGACCATCAAGTTTACCGCAATACTTAGAAAGGCTTGAATCGCAATAAGGGACGAAAAGCCCAATGCCATAATTTGCATATAAATGGACTGTGTCTTTAATGTCACCATAATGCCTAAAACAAAGAAGAGTACAAAGAGCAACACAACAGCAGAAGAACCCAAGAAGCCAAGCTCTTCCCCGATGTTGGAGAAAACATAGTCGTTGTGAATTTCAGGTAACCAGCCAAATTTTTGCCTACCTAAACCTAAGCCTGTACCGGAGACACCACCTGAGCCGATGCTAATCATGGCATGACGTGATTGATAACTTTCATCTACAGTCGCGCTCGAGTCACCAGCAAAAACGTTCAGACGTGTCAAGATATGGGTCATTTGTGGGTTGCTCTCAACATAAGCCGTGATTTCTGTTTTAAAAGCAGAAAAAATGGAAAAGAGCGCGATGACGACGGCTAATACTAAGCCAATCATAATGAGCCAAGAACGCGGTCTAATGCCTGCACCAAGGAACACAACAAAGAGCGTTAACATAATAATTATGATGGACGACCAGTGAGACTGTTGGCTGATTAAAACACACCAGAGCAGGATCAGTCCGCCAGGCGCAACAAAATCGTAGAACACGTCTTTAAACACTTGGCCAACTTTTGAGCGGGCTACTAGTTTACCTGCGGAACGCATTTTGCGGATGCTCGAGTAGTACACAGCACCACAATAGACGGTTGCAAGTTTAGCTATTTCAGAGGGTTGGAAAGTCATGTCTGGCAAAATAACCAACGGTAGCCATCGTCTTTGACCATTGATTTCTTGACCTATCCCTGGAATCAAAACAAGCACAAGCATAAATAGAGTGACAAGATAAACCAATATGGCCATCGCTTCATGGTTCCACCGCTTGGGATTAATCCTGGTGATAACATACATCACAACTAAAGCCAACGCGGTAAATAGCACTTGACGAATAACCCAGTAGCTCGAATCACCATACTCGTTAAAGGCATTCGTCATACTTGCCGAAAAAAGCATAATCATACCAAAACAAAGTAGCACGATAACCGTAATAAGTAAGCCTAAATGCACGCGACGTGGAGGTCTGAAGTGAATGGAGTCAGTTGAAGTATCAGTAGGGCTAATATCAACGCCTGCCTTTAGCGCTGCTTCCTGCGCAAGCACGGAAGCTAATTCCTCTGCCGTCGGTGGCACGGTTTGTTCAATCGGAGTTGCGAAACGACTAGAGCGTTTATAAAGTGGGGGCTGAACGGCTAATAATTCTTCTTGACGTTTACGCAATTTTTCTATGCGTTTGTCTCTCCTCTGATTGGACTTTTTACTAACTTTCGTTCTGCGCACGCCGCGCTCGGGGGTGTCAAAGTTGACATTGTCATGTATGGAGCTCTGAGGCTTACTCATTTGTTTTCTTTTTCGCCTAATACTCATTCTTTTCTGTCCTTCTTCCTCAAGACCATATACCAAGGGCGAGTAGCCCAATTACTGATCCGAGTAGTGCAATCGCCGAAAAAACAACTACGACTTTGTTTTCTGACCAACCACCTAGTTCGAAATGGTGGTGAATGGGCGACATGCGGAAAATCCTTTTGCCATGCGTAGCTTTAAAGTATAGCACTTGAATGACAACTGACATGGCTTCGGCGCAATATACAAAGCCAGTTAATAAGAAGAGCCAAGGTGTTCCTGTTAAGACAAGGAAACTTGAAAAAAGTGCCCCAATCGCCAAAGAACCGGTGTCACCCATGAAAATCTTCGCCGGATGACGATTATAAACCAAGAAACCTAAAAGGCCACCAATCAACGCCAAAAAGACCAAGGACACTGTGTTACCGGTGCTATAGGCCCTAGCTCCCGCGCTTGCTGCATAGGCAAGACTGAAGAAAACAGGGATGCTTAGTGTAGAAAGTAAACCGTCAACCCCATCCGTAATATTTACAGCGTTAATGGTAAAGTACATAAAAATTACTAGGAAAATGCCGTAAACAATCTTCCAGGCGCCCGTGATCGGGGTGATGCCAAGGGCGAAAGGCCATACAATCTCTGGGTTGGAGCCATAAAAATAGAGGTAATACAGCACAAACAAAGTACAAGCAATCAGCATGGGGATCGATTTCTGTTTCGGGCTAAGGCCCTCTTTGCTAATGCGCACCTTAATATAGTCGTCTAAAAAACCTATTGCAGCCATTGCAAGGGTCAAGGCGAGCATGATCAAGACCACCCAAGAGGAGGCCCTAAAACTAAAGTAAATGCCAAGCAATAGGGTTGGGACGATGAACATAATGGCACCCATGGTTGGTGTACCAGTTTTGGCAAAATGACTCTCTGGCCCATCGTCACGTACGGTTTGCCCTATACGCAAACGTTTCACATAAGGTATCAATAGTTTTCCTAAGCCGACGGTCATAACAAACGCAATCGGAATAATGATTAAATCTATCAAAGGCACAAGTCGTCCCCCTCTACCAGACTCCACGCTGCTTGGCCTAGTTTATCCATGGCAAAGGAATGTGAAGCTTTCACAAGCAGTATATCATGCGCTTTCAAGACAGGAAGCAGTGCTTCGCTAAGGGCTTCTCGGTCAGGAAAGCAATGTAGTTCCGTAAGCTTGCCGGGCACACCTGCCTGCTCTAATTGGCAAGCCTGCGCCATATCTTCTGCCCATTCGCCGCAGAGATACGCTAAGTCTGGTCTGTTTTTGCCAATACTACGACCAATTTCGCGATGCAGTCTCAGACTTTCGTCACCAAGTTCATTCACGCAGCCTAAGGCAGCAATAGTGCGTCTACCGCTGCTTTTGCCTAATTCTTGCAAGTACTCCAAGGCTGCACGCATGGCTTCAGGGCTGGCGTTGTAGCTATCGTCGATTAAGGTGAACTTTTTACCTTCATGACGCCTTTGACGTGCACCTGTTGAGCGGTACGTCAGCAAGTTCTGTGCTATTTCATCTGAACTATAATTTAAGTAGCTCGCGGTAATAATGGCAAAAAGGGCATTTTGCACCATATGCCTACCAAAAGTATGTAGTTCAATCTTTTGTCCACTGGAAATTTTCATGTGCTCTGGAGCTTGTGGGGCTGCTTGCCAGTTTATGGTGAATACACTCTGATCCCCAGAAAACTGTAATGAGCTTACATGGAGTAATGGGTAGTCCTTGAGTGTGTCCGGCAAGGCTTTGGCATCTAAGGCGATAAAGGCAAGCTTGAGATTTTTTTGTTTGATAATAGTCTGTAAATATTCGCTCTGAGCTGCTTCTAACAAAACCTGGTCATCGGCGTTCAAAATTAAGAGTCCACCTTCTCGCAAGGCGGCAGCGAGAATAAGTTTTTCTTTTGCCAAAGCTGCTTGCGTACCAAAAAAAGATAAATGCGAGTGTCCGATCATGGTAATCATAGCGATATCTGCTTCTGCCATATGCGCCAAAACGGCCATTTCTCCGGGCTCACCGATACCCAATTCAATGACAAGGCTGTCTACTTCTTCATCGGTAGCCAACAAAGTTTGCGCTACGCCAATTTCGTTATTGAGATTGGCCTCCGTCTTAGCAACGTGACGAGACGAAAGAGCTGCAAAGACCATATCACGAGTAGAGGTTTTGCCAACGCTACCACTAACAGCCACGACCTTACCCGCTAGGCTTTGACGATACCACGAAGCCAGCGCCTTAAAGGTGTCTAAAGTATTTTCAACTAACCAAAGACAGTGCCCAGGTGCGAGTTGTTCGGCTTTAGCCAAGTCAGACACACATAATACGCTTGCACCTTGTGCGACGGCTTGATCTAAAAAGTTGTGTGCATCAAAGCGTTCACCTTGCAAAGCTATGAATAAACTCTCTTGCTTCAATGCGCGTGTATCACTTGATACAGAACTTATCTGCTCGTCTCCTCTGGCATACAGCAATTCCCCGCCTAAGGCTTCTACAATTTCACGAATGGCATAATTCTTATGCATCTTTTTTCTTTTCCGTTCTTTCTATTAAAGCCGCTTGCGCAACCTCATATTCTGAAAATGGTTCTGTGCTTTGTGCATCGATGTGGTAACTCTCCTGTGCTTTACCAGTTAAAACCACTAAGTCTCCGAGCTGTGCCTGTTCAACAATATGTTTGATAGCAGTAGCCCTATCTTCTAGACAAACGTAATCATACGCATTCGCAGCAAGATTCTTTGTCATGTCCTCGAGTATGGCTTTAGCGCCTTCGGAACGTGGGTTACTCACGGTAAAACAAACATAGTCAGCTGCGCGCACAGCTTCGGCGGCAAGTGCTTGACGCATTTCGGGCTTACGATCCCCCCCGGCACTAGCGAGAACAAGCAGTCTGTTTCTACAATAGGGACGTAATGATTGCAGTAAATTTTTCATCTGGAGTGCGGACCAAGCATTATCAATCATCAAGGAAAAATCTTGGCTTTCTTGCGTTTGATTAAGTACCATTTCAAAACGTCCGGGTAAGCTTAGTTCACTCAGATACTCTTGTAGAACTTCTCTAGAAATATTTTCATGATATGCCCAGGTCAATAAGGCCAACGCATTAGAAACATGATGCCGTCCGGGTAAAGCAACAAAGTATTCCGTGCTTGAGCCATCTGGATAGTCAACTATGAAAGATGTACCAATGGTCCTGGTACGTGTTTCTATGCGCAATTCGCGCGCGCGTAAGGAAGAAGTTTTTTCGATACTATACGTCAGGCAGCGGTTGCCCAAACTTTCCAAGATGGGATATGCATCTGTGCTTAAGGAATCCATATTGACGAAGAAAAATGTATTCTCGGATGCTACGGCAATGACTCGTTCCAGTTCTTTCGCGTCTGCTTGTAGAACAGTACAAGTATCTGGAGATAGAAAATGTCCCCGTTTTAATTCAAGATCTTTGTAGTTGAATGGCAAAATCACAGCACCATCGCGAAGCTCGCTTAACACCGCACAAATATCTGGCATTTCTGGGTGATTACGTGGAAGAAAGCGTTTTTTACCAACACTGAGAATTTGCATGTCATCGATTAAGCTAGCTTTCTTCTCCAATTTGCAAAGAAGACTATAGAGCATGTGGCTACAACTCCCTTTGCCAATATCACCAATCAAGAGGTGTAGCTGTAAGGAGTCGAATTCCACTTGATAGAAATTGCAACTGATAAAAGCCAAGGCTTCACGGCAATCTCGTACCAAAACTACAGCTGTAGACGGTGCGTGTTCTTTCAAATATTGCCTGTTCTCATCGTTCAATTCTTGTTGTACGAGCAAGGCAGAAGCCTTGCGATTGAGCGCTTCACGAATAAAGTCATGCCCATCAAGCTGTTCACCAACTAAACATACAAAAAGCGTGCCTTCTAAAACGCGTCTTGAATCATAAGCGATTTGACTGATTTCTGTCAGAGCTGAGCCGCTAAATTGCAATATGGGGTAATCTTTTAAGAGTTGATATAGTCTCACTTCTTTGCTCGCACCCACCTTAATTCAACCACAACTTGATGATGCTGTATTTGAGCACCGTTTTACCTGCTTCAACGGACTGCTGTGTCACTTTACCTTCTTCCCCGCCCTGTAATAGAATGTTGACCCCCATCTCTTCCGCTAATTTATAAGCACCTTCAAAACCAAGGTTAGCGAAATTAGGAACAGTGACTATGTCTGTCATCGGCTTTCCTGAATGACTAATATAGATGGTCCCACGATTGTTTATTAATTCGCCAGCAGGAGGGTATTGGTACTTCACGCTAGCGCCTTCCGGAGCTTCAGCTTCCATGTCGAGGTACAAATTATGCGGTAAGGTTGTGCGGCCCACAGTGGCAAAATTATATCCTGCGAGGTTGGGAACCATGCGTTGAATAAAGATATACCACATATCATCAGAAAGGCTCTTATCTTTTGGTACGCCCATTTGTTCTAATGCGACACCGGCTGCCTGTGCTGACATACGAGCAGTTATTTTAGATAAAATACCATTTTCAGGCTCATGTAATACCGCTAAAACAACTACTTTGGGATCATAATAAGGTGCGACATTCACAAAAGAAATAACTGCCTTTTCATCATTCTCACCAAAGTTTGAGGTGGAGGTTTTTCCTCCTGAGCCATAGCCCATGGTTTCACCTTCCGGCGCACCTTCGTAATTAGTTACTACTGAACGCATGTAATCTAACATTTTGGCAGAAGTTTCGGTCGAAATAACACGTCTTACAACTTCTGGTTTGATGTCTTGAACGACTAAACCATTGGCATCAACAAACGCATCAGCGACCTGTGGACGCATGAGTAAACCCCCATTAACTAGGGCACTTACAGCATTGGTTAGATGCAAGGGCGTAATTACGCTGGATTCACCGAAAGATAAGTTTGCTAAGTCGATGGGCATGCGGTCTTTTTCAGCATGTAGGTAGGTATCAGATTCCGCGGGCAAGTCCACGCCAGTTTTTTCTTGATGTCCAAATGCTCTCACGTAGTCGTAGAACTTTTCTATCCCTATACCTTCTGCTAATTGAATCATGACGGGGTTACACGAACGCACAAGGGCCATGCGGACGGTCTCCATACCATGTCCCCAGTTGCTCCAACATGAAATAGGATATGCGTCGTGACCTTCAACCCAAATGGGATCATCACTAAATAGCTCATCTTCTTCAAAATACTTTTCTTCCATAGCCATGGCGACCGTTAGTGTTTTGTAAGAAGATCCTGGCTCATATAGCGATTGTGTGGCCCGATTTCGCCAAATTCTTTCGTAAAGGTATTCGATATCTTTATCATTGGTAAATGGATCCCAGGTTTTGGGGTCTTTGCCCTCCGGAGCAGCATAGGGATCATTGAGGTCAAACTGTGTGTGATTGGCCATTGCTAATACCGCACCGGTTTTAGGATTCATGACAACAATTTCGCCTTGTTGTGCGCCATATGTTGTTACGTACTGTTTCACCAGGCTTTGACAAAATTCTTGCAGGCGTGCGTTGATATGTAATTTTAATGCGTTAGGCTTAATCTCAGTCTGACTAGTCGCATCGGTAAACGGCAACTGTCTACCGCTGTAGTTATCTATTTGGGTATAGGAATAACCAGGCTTGCCACGCAATTCACTATCATAGAATGCCTCAATACCCATAACTCCAGAAATGTTATCTCCTGTCTTCGAAGCAAAGCCGATAATGCTTGCCCCAACATCACCAGCTGGGTACCTTCGGCGCATAACGGGATCAATAACGACACCAAAGACCTGATTTTCATTTAAATATTCGCGCAGACGATTTGTCACATCAGTGGAGACATTCTTTTTCAATTGAATATAACTTGCATCTTCCTGTGCCAAATAGCCTGACATCTCTGCTTGATCAATGCCTAAAATCTCTGCTATCTTTTCGGCTAATGTTGGCTTGTTCGGGGCTTTATCGTCAGGCAACCATGAACCGAGCGAGCGTGGCGTAAAACCAATGGTGAAGTCATAAGTAGTGATGGCTAGGGGCAGCCCCGTACTATCGTAAATGGCTGCTCTTTCGGGGTATACAGGAACTTTGTCATAACGCAAAACAGCTGCATCTTGAACATACTTTTCATGCGATACAATTTGAACATTAAAGAGCGTGGCGATAAGATACAGCGCGAAGATAACAGTCAGTGATGCGACTAGTAATATGCCTCCACGTGTGCCTGCTACGGTTTTTGGATAGGGATTATAACGAACAATGTTGCGCTTGGCGCCACTGCGTTCTTTATTAAAGCTTCGTTTTCGATAGCGTTTACTTGCATTACTTCTAGTGCTACTTTTTCTCATGCTTTTGTAAAATCCTCATGGTGGGTGTAGAGAATTAGTATCCTCTTAATATTAATTGTCATCGTCCCATTATATAACAAAGACCTGTACCCAACCGCTTAGTGGAGTGCAGGTCCGTGCGTTTCAGCTGTTATATGTTCATGGTTGAAGGGTACGAAAGAAGCCTTCTAAGTTTTTATAGGCCGCTTCGTCTACTGGACTCACTTCGTTTGTCCCATCGCCTACTCCTTCTACTTGGATGACTAATTTATCTTGTTTTGGCACCGCAAGATAAATAATTTGGTCAGGACCAGGTTCTTGGAAGCCTAAAAGTATGGCTTTAGAACGGATTGCGTCCAAATCTGTTAATTGCACTATTTCACTTTGTTTTTGTACATTAACAATTTGGGCTTTCGTAATGGCAGACTGCAATTGGGCATTCGCAAAATTCAATTCTACAACTTTAGATTGATTGAATAATAAAAATGTCAACATTGCACTGATGGCAGCAATACAGAGAACAACTTGGATTGTTCTTCTGGCACGTTCAAAAGCGCGCGTTTTATACTGCGTTTTTTCCTGTATATATCTTTTACTGTCGCTCTTATGTTTCGGGGCTACCATAAGCGGCCTCTTTCGTTCACTATTAAGCTCCGGTTCAAGCGATGAGGGGGCGAAATCTTGAACGGCTAAGTTACCTCTATTCATAGCTTTCTCCTTCTCTTCTTCGTTCAAACACTCGCAGGCGTGCGCTCCGTGCGCGTGGGTTATTCTTCTGTTCAATTGCATCTGCGACCATGCCTTGTCGCTGTATGCTTTTCCCGAGTGGTGTTAAACCACAGACACAAGGGAAGTTTCTCGGACATATACAAGGATTTTCCCATTTCCTAAACCTTTGCTTAACAATACGGTCTTCCAAAGAATGGAAAGTAATGATGCAAATCCTGCCATCGTTGTTTAGCAAGTCTGGTAGCTGATCCAAGAGACTTTCCAAAGCACCTAGTTCATCATTCACCGCGATGCGTAATGCTTGAAATGTCCGTTTCGCAGGGTGCTTATCCCTTCTAGCATGTGCTGGCATCGCTTGAGTGACTAGTTCAGCTAAATCTATGGTAGTGGTAATTGCCTTACTAGATCTGCGCTTTACTATCGCCATCACGATAGCTCTGGCATAGCGCTCCTCTCCATAATCTCTCAGGATACGAATCAGTTCATCAGGCGTTTCCAGATTTACTAAACTAGCTGCAGTCAGGGTCTGCTCAGGATTCATGCGCATATCCAAGGGTCCATCCAAACGGAAGGCGAAACCTCTTTCACCTGTGTCTAGCTGATGGGAAGATACGCCCAAATCTGCTAAAACACCATCAACCCTTTCAATACCCTGCTCAAGGAGTTTGTTTCCAATTTCTCTAAAATCGGCAGCTATCAACTGATACTTGGCTTGTATATGTAGGCTTTCAAAGTGCAATGACGCGGCTCTTAATGCGTCGGGGTCTTTATCAAATGCATATAGCTTGCCTTGTGGGTCAAGCTTTCCTAAAATGCCACTCGCGTGTCCACCACCACCGGTAGTGCAATCCACATAGGTTCCATCAGGTTTTATTTGTAAAGCACTGATGCTTTCATCGTATAAAACCGAAAGATGTTTGAAATCAGAAGATGCCTTTGACATCATACTGACTCAAATCAAGGTCTGTTAAAGCTGTTTCCTTTAGTTTCTGTTCTTCAAAGAAGCGTTTTCCACAGATTTCCAAACCAGATCCCATGTCTATGACATAAACATCGTCCCCGGCAGAGACGCCTATTTCATTCCATAATTCATCGCTTATGCTGACACGACCTTGGCCGTCCATTGTGCAATAAATGGCTTCACCGACGATTTCTCGACGCATCAGCCTGGCTTTGGGATCAGTACCGGCTAGATTTAAAATCTGATCACGTACAAGTTCAAATTGTTCCTCAGTGTAAACTGCGAGGTAACCGACGTCTAACGACTTTGTAACAACAACATTCCGGCCCAAGCTATCTCTTAGCTTAGCCGGGATGAAAATGCGTCCTTTGGCGTCACTTGTATGTGCGTACCTTGCCATGTATCCCTCTTACTATCCAATCTTTGGTTCACCACGATTCACCACTTTTGTGTAGCAATTCACCACGATTCACCATTTAACTGTATTGTAATAGTAATTTATTGACTTTGCAAGGCAAATCTTGCCAACGCTTGCTTTGTCATAATTCTGTAACATAATAGCAAGTTAGTCAAGTGAAATACATACAATTTTCTTTGGTCTTTACAACATTTAGACATATGTTTAATTTTTGCCACAACACGTAACATTTCTTGACACATTTGTGTAACACTAGCGACTTTTTGTTCAATCTTTTGACCTGAAATTTACAAAAAAATATCCCACGACTGAAATCGCGGGATATTAAGATCAATTCATGTTCTGTTTTTGAATGAATTACTAGCTTACGCTTCTTCTTCATCCTTTTTTTCGTCTTCTGTTACAGTCTCAGCATCTTCTTTGAGATCTGGAGTCACAGCTGGGAAAGGTTCAACTGCAGGAGGACCATCGAAGGATTCTTCGGTAGAAGGATCCATGTTCAATGTCTCGTGCACTTCGCCGATACTATCACTTGGATTTTCAACAGAAGCGATTTCCCCAACAGTCTCAGCTACTTCTTCAGCAAAGGGAGCAGTCTCGTCACTGACGACTTCACCACTTACTTCTTCAGCCTGGGGAGCAGTCTCATCGCTTACGACTTCACCGGTCGCCTCATCAGCGATTTCTGGTTCTGTGGTGCTTTCATTAACTTCTGTTACTTCATCATCAGCAGGAACTTGCGCAGGAGCATCATCTACATCTGTACCAGGTGCAACTTCGCTGGCAACTTCTGTTACTTCATCATCAGCCGGTACTTGGGCAGGTGCATCAGCAATGCCTTCATCACTTGCTTTTTCTAAAGCAATGGCGTCAGCAACGGTGCTTGATTGATCAGCGTCGCTATATGAAGTAGGCAGCGCATCGTCGTCACGTCTGGACTTTTTGGCTTGAGGCTCATCACCCTCAGCAGATTCAACGCGTGTATCGATTGGAGCAACTTCTTTGATGCTAATACCGATGCGATGTTCGCCGTTCTTTACGTCAATGACTCTTGCGTCGACCTCCATACCTTCAGTAAGTACTTCATCAGGTTTGTTCAAGCGCATTGAGGAGATTTGGGAAATATGGCAAAACGCATCAATGCCTTCGCCAATTTCAATAAATACACCGTAATTTACCATACGCATGACTTTACCGTGCACTACTGAACCAACAGGGAAACGTTCTTCAATATTGTGGTAAGGATCATCTTCGATGCGTTTGTAGCCTAGTTTAATGCGCTTTGAAACAGGGTCAAATTCTTTGATATAGACTTGCACAACATCGCCAACCTTCACAATTTCAGAAGGATGTTTGATGCGCTTCCAGGAAAGTTCAGAAATATGAACTAGACCATCAACGCCACCGATATCAACGAAAGCACCGAAATCTGTCAAGCTTCTTACGACGCCCTCATATACATCACCAACTTCGATGGTGCTCCAGAGTTCTTCAGCTTTTTTCTTACGATCGCGATTGAGTAAAGCGCGTCTTGAACCAGAAACACGCAAACGACGCTTTTCGGCATCATACTGCGTAACTAAAATTTCTAATTCTTGATCTGCATAAGGAGTTAGATCTTGAACGGGACCTAACTCTAGCTGTGTTCTGTGAATGTAGATGTCTACTCCACCGTAACTTGCAATTACACCATCTTTAACAACGTTAGCTACTTTAACCACGATAGGTGTCTTTTCGTTGTATGCTTCTTCAACTAATGCTTTGTACTTGCCAAAATCAACTCTGGCTTTCGAAAGAATAATTTCTTTCCCCATATCCGTGTTACGAATCGAGCGTACATAAACATCAATCTCTTCGTGGTTCTCGACAGCTTCGTCAAGATTGAAATCAGGATTATTTGTAAACTCATGAAGGGGAATACGGCCTTCTGACTTATCACGAACGTCTACATAGACATTCTCCGTGTCATATCTGACAATGACACCTATTACTGTTGCGCCGCGCTTTAATTGCGGGATACTGTCAATCGCATCAGTAAAACTGATATCGCCTTGATCCGTCTGCTCGTTTTGATTGTTCAAAACTTCGTTCTCACTCATTATGTGAATAACCTCCATGATTATACTTTCCGGCGAGGATGCCCCTGCAGTTACCCCTACTGATTTATCTTGCAAAAGGCCATCTGCCAAGAGCTTTCTAACCTGATCAGGAGTCTCTAAAAGATAGTTCTCACCACAAACTGATGCACAAACCTCAAGTAGCTTTTTGGTGTTCGAGCTATGTTCACTGCCTATTACCAGCATAACATCCACTTCGCTTGCCAAATCCAGAGCTGCATTTTGTCTGTTTTCAGTCGCACCACATATTGTAACAAATATTTGCAAACTTGCAATTTTTTTCTTAATTTGTTCACAAATTCTTTGATATTCAGCCACAGAGAATGTTGTTTGGCTCACAAGCACATAGGAATCATCAGTAAATTGTAAATTTTCGATTTCATCAGCGGTAGAAATAACCGTGGCCTGCATCTCGGCAGCACCGACAATTCCAACAACCTCAGGATGGTTTTTGTCTCCGGTAATCAGTACCTTTTTGCCATCCTCAACCGCTTTACTAGCCAGCCTTTGAATCTTCTTTACATAAGCACAAGTGGCATCTTCAACAACGCAATCCTTCTCAACAAGTACGCTGTATTCCTGAGGCGGAAGGCCATGCGCACGCACCAGAACAGTCGCATTGGCAGGCACTTCATGTACATCTTTTCTGAGTTTCATCCCTCTTGATGTGAGGTCGTTTATCACTTGTGTGTTATGGATGAGTTCACCGAGCATGCACAGCTCGCGGCTACCTTTTTCACGTTTGCTGCGTTCGGGCCACTCATCGAGCAGTTTATAGGCTAAGGCTGTAGCGCGTGCCACTCCGCCACAATAGCCCGAGCAAGCGGCTCGTTGTATACGCCGCGGATAGAGGGCTTTATCAATGAGGGGGTTCGTAATGTTTTCAATCGTAGACATAATTTTGTAACGCATACACTTTCTTCATCAACGCTTCCGTCAATGCTTCGTTGCTTGGATTTTCACCCAAACCTTGTGCTAAGTCTTCCAAGCTCAAAGGTTTACCAACGTAGATATGGTTTGGGCGCCATAATTTATAAGGCTTGTTAATCGACACGGGTAAAATGGGGCAGTTCATTTTTTTGGCAAAAAAGATCGCTCCACTATTAGGCGGATGTGCACTTGGTTTCTCAGATCGCTTTACCCTGGTACCTTCCGGAAAGAGACCTATTACCCCTCCCCGCTTAAGGACAGCCAAGGCACGTTTAATGGCCGACAGTTCTGGTTTCTGGCGATTTACTGGGAAGGCACCGTACCAATAGAAAAACCTGCTTGGCCAAGCATACTTGTAAAGCTCTGCTTTTGCCATCATATAAACCCAAGGCCGGAACTTACAGAGTATAGCAGTAATATCAAACATGCTTTGATGGTTAGCGACGAGTACGAAAGGCCCTTCTTTGGGAATATTTTCCATGTCGTGGTAACGCACGCGGTAAAGAAACTTTGTTATGAATAACAGTATATATAAAACGATATATTGTCCTAATCCTTGCGGTGGACGTTTATCGATAGGCTCAACTTTTGGTTCATGAACTTTAATTTTATCTGGCAAACCTATTGTCCTTCCATTTTCGCATTGACAACATTTTTGACTTCTTCTATGACTTCAGCAATCGTTTTGCCATCACTATCGAGTGCATGGGCGTCATCTGCTTTTTTCAAAGGTGCGTGGCTGCGAGCGCTGTCTTGGGCATCGCGATAATTGAGGTCTTGTAAAATTTCCTCATACACACAGTCTTGATTTTTCTCTTGTAACTCCTTGAAACGGCGTCTGGCGCGTTCTTCTGGAGAGGCTGTGAGATAAATTTTTACTTCTGCGTCTGGCAAAACCACCGTACCAATATCGCGCCCATCCATCACCACGTCATAACGCGCGCCTAGACTCTGTTGTAGTTTCGTTAATTTTTCACGACAAACAGGCAGCGCTGAAATATCAGATGCCATGATAGAAATCTGCGGCGTGCGAATTTCATCACCAACAACTTTTCCGTCCAATGTGAGAACTGCTCCAGCATCGCTTAAGAGAACATCAATGGCGAGCGTATCCATCATCTCCGCCACCGCTTGAGGATCTTTGTGATTTATCCCTAATTGCAGTGCTTTCAACGCGGCCGTCCGATACATCGCTCCGGTGTCTAAGTAAAATAAATTGAGCTCACGTGCGAGCTGTTTGGCTATGGTGCTTTTCCCCGCTCCACCCGGTCCATCAATTGCTATACGCATTACTTATCCTTTCCCCCTTCTTTGGCTGAACTGCCTCTGTGTTTTACAGGTAAACATGTTCATTCAAATAACGCGATGTCCAAAACCTATTGCCACCTCGTCTAGGTGCAAGAGGCCGATGCTGAAGAACGTGCAGACCGCCACCACATCATTTAGGCGTGCTATACCAATTTTCCCGCCGACATTCAGGCCCATGGCTTTGGTCATCAGTTGTGTCACAGCTTCGTGCGCTGCTCCTGCCACTGCTCCTTCTTCTGGGTGCGATTGTCCAATCAAGCCCTCGCGCCTGGCTGCGACCACGGCGCGTTCAATAAGGCGTGGTACGGCGTTAATAAAGGGACCGCCAAAGTCTGCGGCTGCGCAAAGAATGCCTTGCTCCGCGAATATCTGGCACAGCCTTTTTTCATCTTCACGGCTACTGCTGAGCGCTATACGAATTGCTGCTGCAGCGACGCGTTTACTTAGGCTATCTTGCTGAGATAGTATGTCTTCTTGTTCTTCATCACTCAAATCTTGAGCGTTAAACGCTTGTGATTTATCTATCATACAGGTACAACCGCCTCTGAAATACTGCCCACGGTATCATCCAAGCCATGTTTCTTTTCAAGTCTCTTTTGGAAAAATTTTTCTGCCACCTGTGGGAACATGGCATAGGTTAACACATCTTCTTCGCTCTCAATATAGCGGGCGGCTTCTTGCCTGACTTTACCGAGTTCATCTTCGAGTAGATCTGCAGGTCTAACGGTGATGACTTCTTCATCGCCCAGGATTTGTTTGATAAAGGCGGGGTCGATGGGGGCTGGTGTTTTGCCATACTTACCACGCAGAACATCTTTAGACTCATTGGGTACCATTTTGTAGCGTTCCCCTAGCACAACATTGAGAACCGCTTGGGTGCCGACAATTTGGGAAGATGGTGTAACCAAAGGTGGATAACCGAAATCTTTTCTGACGCGTGGGACTTCTTCTAAAACCGCATCCAATTGATCTGACTTGCCGGCATGCTCTAGTTGGGAGACGAGGTTTGAAAGCATGCCGCCAGGAACTTGGTAGCGCAGGGCATTGATATCAACGCCTAGAACTTTAGGGCTAATTAAACCCTTTTCTAAATAGCGCTCGCGTAGTTTTTTAAAAATTTCTGAAACCTCACTTAGTTTGGCAAGATCCAAACCGGTGTCGTATTGTGTCCCTTCAAGGGCAGCGACTAGTGGTTCAGTCGGGGGTTGAGACGTTCCCATTGCCATAGGGCTCAGAGCAGTATCAACAATGTCGACTCCGGCACCAATAGCCATGAGATAAGCCATGGAACCCATGCCTGTCGTGTAGTGTGTATGGAGTTCGAGGGGTAAATCGACTTTTTCTTTTATCGCTGTCACAAGTTCAGCGGCTTCGAAAGGTTTGAGTAAACCAGCCATATCTTTGATACAGAGGGATTGAACACCCATGTCTTTGAGTCTGAGGCAATCTTCGGCGAATTTATCAAGTGAGTGAAATGGGCTTGAGGTGAAAGAGATGCAGCCTTGCGCTTCAGCTCCGGCTTTAAGTGTGGCGTTAACGGCGCGCTCAATGTTGCGGTAATCGTTCAAGGCATCGAAAATACGAATGATATCAATACCATTAGCAACGGACTTAGCAACAAATTCATCCACCATGTCATCAGCGTAATGGCGATAACCTAAGAGGTTTTGGCCACGCAAAAGCATTTGGAGTTTCGTTTTAGGACAAGCCTTTTTTATCTTTCGCAAGCGCTCCCAAGGATCCTCATTGAGGAAGCGGACGCAGGCATCAAAGGTTGCTCCACCCCAACACTCGAGTGCGTGGTAACCAATGTCATCAAGAAGAGCTAATGCAGGCTCCATATCATTAAAACCCATGCGGGTGGCTGCTAGGGATTGATGCGCATCCCGTAAAATGGTTTCGGTAATTTTAACTTTGGCCATATTTTACTCCTGAATGCTGAATAGCAAATCGCCGGCATTGACGGTTTTCCCGCTACTCACCGCTACTTGCACAACTGTTCCAGCTTTAGGAAAAATGATTTCATTTTCCATTTTCATGGCCTCTAGGATACATAAAACAGTGTTAGCCGTAATGACTTGTCCTTGTTCAACTTTTACATCCAGTATGGTTCCTGGCATGGGCGCTCTAACAGCAGTTGCTCCTTCGCTTACTACCGCTGTTGCTTCTGCACTTTCTGCTTGCGTGTCAGTGGTGTCGGCAGAAGACTGCGTATCTTTGGCTTCTTCGTTCGTAGTCGTGAACCATGGTAGTTCTTTGGACTTCCGCTGTGGGGCTGTGGCGTGTGTTGGGTCCCCTTGTAGTTCTTCGACTTCGACTTGGTAATTCTTACCGTTTACTTTTATGTTGTAGTATTTCATCTGTTCCCTCCGAGCTTTTGATTGCTTGACGTCATCGTTTTCACTGTTTATTGCGCAACCCACAAGGCTTGTAATGCGCTGTATAGGTAAGGTCTACTGGCTTCAGGCATAATGATTTCGTCAATCAAACCTGCTGAGGCTGCTAGTTCTGGGGAGGTATAATTTTGACCATAGGCTTCTTCTAAGGTGCTGCGTTCGCTAATTGGGTCGGCGAGTTTTTCGAGGTCGGTTTTGCCAAAAAGATTGAGTGCTTGCTCAGCCGTCAATAAGCCAAGTTCAGCCGTCGGCCATGCATAGGCACGGTCACATGCTTGGTACTTACTGTTAAAGGCCAGCAGATGGCTACCATAGGATTTACCAATGTAGAGATTAATCATTACGTTAGGATAATTGCTGAAGACTTCGCTAAGCGTTGAAGCAGAGAGTAGCATGCCTTGACGCTCTGCGTCGGAACCGTCCAGAAAACCCGCGCTGTTGGTTATAGTTACGAGTGGCAGGCGGAATGCCTGTGCTAGTGTGAGAAAGCGTTTCAACTTCGCACCGCTTGTCAAACCGAGCCGTTCGCCTTGCTCAGCAACAATGGCTAGCGGGACGTTTGCCAAACGGCCCAGACCACAGAATAACTCTGGAGCATAGTTTTCATACAATGGCAATAAACTCGCGTTGTCAAAAATTGCTTCAATTACTTTTGCAGTGTCTAGACCCTTGTCAGAATCTGCTGCAATCGCATTAAGTTCTGGCGCAATTCGATTCGGGTCAAGATCAAGCTCAGATGAAGTGCTCGTATTTTGGCTTAGTTCGTCAAACCAGCTAGTACTAGAGTTACTGTAGCTCAACAGCTTTCTTAAAACAGAACTGACTTCTTGATCATTTTTAGCAGAAAGTGCCACGGTACCCGAGCTACGCGCAAGTGTGCTGGCTCCACCGATATCTTGAGGTTTCTCAGTGGACTCTTCTTTAGCCAAAGTAACGCCTGGACCGTGCAGGAACAAGCCGCCATTTTCCTCTATCACGATAAGTGCATCTGCCAAGCCACTGATTAAACTTAAAGCGCCTGCAACAGGGCCACGGATGATTACTATAATGGGAATAAGCTCTTTCGCTTCTTGAATCGCTTTTAGCATGAGCCCCACACCTTTCAGTGCGTTGAGACCTTCTTCAGCGCGGACACCACCTGAATCAAGAACTGCAATAAATGGACTAAATGTTTCCAGGGCTTGTTTACAAACCTTAGCAAACTTCTCTGCGTGCACTAAGCCGACTGCACCTTTGAAAACTTTATTGTCTTGAACGGCTAAAAACACTTGTTGGTCAGCTATAGTTGCACAGCCACTAATCAAGCCGTCTCCGGGAACAGCAGGGCGTTCAAAATTAGCATTACCCGAACTGCTAAGATAGCTGTCTTGCTCTACAAAACTGGCCTCGTCTACCAAGGAACGCACGAAGTCCAAACACTTAGAATTGCGCCTTGCAGCAGGTTTATATGCGGCCATTTTATCGCGAGAACCCATAATTTCCCTCTTTCTTGTCACCTGTGGCATTTACACATGATTTTAGCTAAACACGCCCTATTCGAGCATGCATCTACAAAAATCCACTACCGTACAATTATAGAATAAGAATCCGAATATTTACAGGTGAGTTCTGCGAGGAAGGGTAAGCGGGAGCCATGGTTTGTAGCCCCCTGTAGGGACGCCATGCCAAATTTGCGACTAATTTGGCACGCTGTTTTTTTCGGTCGCGAACAAAACCACAATACTGTTCGTGTGGGGCGTACAGTTTCAAAAAAACAATCCCTACACCGAGGACAAACGCGAAGATGGCGAAATACTCGCATGATTGAGGCTAAAAACTTCTAATTCTACATTGAGAACAGATGCTACTCTAAATCTAGCTCCTCCGCTGAGAGATCAGCAACTTGGTCCGCACTTTGTTGAGCGGATTCGAGTTTTTGTTCAAGTGCTTGAAGCGACGAGTACATGAGCATGTCCATGGGGGGTAGGTTTTTGGCATCACTGAGATTCATGTCGAGCAGAAATTGTTGGCTTGTCTCATAAAGACCAGGCCTACCGGGCGCATCGAGCGTGCCAACATTGGCAATTAAACCGCGCTCCTCGAGACGGGTCATAAGGCTGTCTGAATTGACTCCTCGGACAGCCTCGACTTGTGCTCTGGTTACGGGCTGATTGTATGCGACCACAGCTAAGACTTCATAGGCAGCCTGTGTCAATGGAGTGACACTACGCGGTTTAAATAGCCCTAATAAAACATCGCGAAACTCGGGTTTCGTAGACAAGACATAATCTCCCTTGACTTCTCTTAACCACAAACCACGGCCATTCTGATTGCTGTAATCTTCCTGAAGTTTTATCAAAACCTCTTTTATTTCAGTTTCCGCATAGCCAGTGCATTCAGACATAACGAGGAGCGAAAGTGGGTCGCCAGAGGCAAAGAGCAAAGCCTCAAGTGCGGCGGGGAGCAATTCAGGAGCGATTTTTATGCTGTGTCCAATTGCCACGTTTTCAGTTGATAAAGCACTGCCCTCGTCACTAATCTCCATACTTAAATTTTCCATACTGTCTTCCATTGCACACCTCATCGTTAAGGAATTTCTCAAAAGCTATTCTCTGCACCTCAGAAATTTAATTCTGATATGCTTCTTCGGGTTTGCTGAGTTCAGAGTTTTCCAGCCAGGCACTAAATTCTTCTTCGTCTGTGCTGTTGGTACTTGTTCCTTCTGGAAGTAGGACTTCCATGGGGGCGAAGGGACTGTCTTGGATAACGTCGATGCGACGACCGCGGAGGAGTTCGAGAAGGGCGAGAAAACCGGTGACGCGTTCGGTTTTGCCAGCATGTTTAGGAAAAAGTTCATTAAAGAAAAAACGTCCCCGCTTGCGAACACGCTGCCAAATGGTGCGTAATTTATCTACGAGACTGACTTTTTCCCGCCTCAGAATGTGTGTTAAGCGTTCGCTTAAATCGTTAAAGCGCTGTGTGTTGCGCTCTTGCAGTTGCAGGGCGGCAAGGTGGAACTTTTCGGGTGCTAAGACGATATCCGCGTTTTCTAGATAAGGTAAGTCTATGCCTAAGCGGGCAGCACTTTCGGGCAAACGAAAGCTACAGTCTGCATAGAGGCTTTGGCGTTTTTTCAATTCTTCGGCCAACAGTTTACAACGCCTATACTCCAACAATTTTAGCACAAGTTCGGCACGCGGGTCGTCGACCGCTTCGCCGTCTTCGTTTTGTCTTGGCAAAAGCAAACGCGACTTGATCTGCAAGAGGGTTGCCGCCATCACTAAAAAGTCGGATGCAAGGTCCATGTCTGGCGTAAGCATCGCTTCCAGATAAGCCATATATTGCTCAGTTATTTGGGCGATGGGAATATCATAAATGTCGATTTTTTGTCTATCTATTAAGGCGAAAAGCAAGTCCAACGGCCCACTGAAAGCCTCCAACTGTAAGGGAGGAAGTTCAGCACGCGCACTGCTTGTGACAGGCGAGATGGGGGTGTTGGGGTTATCCATCGTTTCGTTTTGCCATCCTTATAGTAATGTCACCAGCCAATTAAAAAGTGCGTCTAAAGGTAAACTAATTAAGCGTATTATCGGGTTTGCGATAAAGCCTAAAAGTGTTCCTATCCAAGCCGGTCTGAGCAGAAAAATGGCTAAGAAACCTAAGCCTATGTAACGCTCATTCATCATCAGCCAATTGTATGCTTTGTGTGGCAAAACCCCAGCCAGAATTTTCGACCCATCTAGGGGTGGAACGGGTAACAGATTGAAAATCGCCAGCATGATATTCGTCACAAAAAACAAGTAAAAGAGTAAGTTCGCGCTATCCGCCACCGTGGCGACAAAGCCTGTTGTGCCATTTTTGTACAATGCTAGTTGGACAAACGCAGTGAGATAGTACAAGAATGCACCAAGGACAGAGAGTACAAGGTTGCTAATTGGACCAGACGCTGAAACGATACTAAAGCCACGTTTCATGCTGACATCTCTGCGAAAGCGATTAGGATTGACTGGCACGGGTTTCGCCCAACCAACGGGCGCACCCATAACGATAAACAGTGTTCCCACGGGATCAAGGTGTGCAGCAGGGTTTAAGGTCAGGCGACCAGCTAATTTAGCTGTATCGTCGCCTAGTTTATAAGCAGCTCTGGCATGCCAATACTCGTGAATTGATAGCGACATCAAAAGCACAATGATGCGCATGATATAGGTCATTAGGTCTGCGCGACCTGCAATTACGTCAAGCAAGTAGTTTCCTCTTTCGCAATGTACTAGGCGCGTTTGAGCGCTAACGTACAGTCGTATCCGTTAATATTCCAATCCTTCATAATCTCGGCTTGGAAAGTATCCATTTCGTCTAATTGTAGCAGTTCTTCAGCCAAGACTTCTGCCTTGATTGTTTCTGCTTGTGTGGCCAAAACATGCTGAAGTTCTTGACCCGCTTTGTAGCCAACGATAATGCGGTCGACCACATTGAAATCAGTATCTTTACGCATGGTCTGAATCTTAGAAACTAACTCACGCATCAAGCCTTCTTCGATTAAAGCATCGGTCATTTTAAGGTTTAGAGCAACAGTCACACCGTAGTCGCTCGCGCTTGCCAAGCCTTCTGCTTGCCTGCGTTCGATTAATAAATCCTCCTCGGCCAAAGCGTGCATGGCGCCATTTACTTCGACCATCAACTGGCCTGTTTCTTTGAGTTCTTTCATGGCGCTTCTACCGTCGAGTGACTTCAGGAGCTCACCTAATTGAGGTAAATCCTTACCAAAACGACGTCCGAGTGTTTTAAGCTGTGGTTTAAAACCGTAGTCTTCGAGTTCACTTGCATCCTTGATAAAACTGCAGGCTTTCACATTGAGCTCATCGAGGGCTAGCGCAGTAAACTCTTCGTTCATCTTTAAACCAGAGACATAAATCTCGGATAAAGGTTGACGGTTCTTAACGGCAGAGGTGTTGCGTGCGGCACGTCCTAAAACTACGACTTGGAGCAAGTCATCCATGTTGCTCTCGAGTTCTTTGTCGATGCGTTCTTCGTTAGCTTCCGGGAAGGAGCAGAGGTGGATGCTTTCTTTTGCCAATGGATTAACAGAACGCACGAGATTTTGATAGATGCTTTCTGTCACAAAAGGCACAAAAGGTGCAGCCAAACGAATCACTGTCTCTAAGACGGTATAGAGGGTGAGATAGGCATTTACTTTATCTTGCTTCATCTCGCCTGCCCAGTAACGCTCACGGTTGCGGCGCACATACCAGTTAGAAAGCTCATCGCAAAACTCTGACAACGCTCTACCACCACTTGTCACATCGTAAGTTGCCAGACTCTTGTCTACTTTCAAAATAAGCGATTGCAGACGCGAGAGTATCCAGCGATCCATGACCGTTAGACTAGCTTCGTCGAGCTGATGCTCCAATGGGTTAAACGAGTCAATTTCCGCATACATGATGTAAAACGCATAGGTGTTCCACAAAGTACCCATGAACTTTCGCTGTCCTTCTGCTACAGCATCATCGGAGTAGCGGCTAGGGAGCCAAGGGTTGGAATTGGTGTAAAAGTACCAGCGGATAGCATCAGCACCTTTGCTGTTTAGCACTTCCCAAGGGTCGACAACATTGCCTTTATGCTTCGACATCTTTTGGCCCGTTTTGTCTTGCACGAGACCCATGACTTCACAATTCTTGTATGGGCTTTGATCAAAGATACCGGTACCTATAGCCATCAGCGAATAGAACCAACCACGCGTTTGGTCCAAGGCTTCCGAAATAAAGTCTGCAGGAAAACGCGTCTCAAAGAGCTCCTTATTTTCAAATGGGTAGTGCCATTGCGCAAAAGGCATAGCACCCGAATCAAACCAGCAATCAATGACTTCCGGTACACGTTCCATCAGGCTACCGCAATCAGGACAGGTCAAGTGCACCGCATCGATGTATGGGCGATGCAGCTCGATTTCATCTGGACAGTTAGGCGACATTTCCTTCAGCTCTGCGATTGAACCGACCAGATGGCGTTTGCCACAATCACCACAAATCCAGACAGGTAAAGGCGTGCCCCAATAGCGTTCACGCGACAAGCCCCAGTCCACGACATTTTCCAAAAAGTTACCAAAACGTCCGCTGCCGATATTTTCTGGTATCCAGTTGACGGTCTTATTATTCGCCACCAGCTGATCTCTAACTTTCGTCATCTCGATGAACCAAGAATGTCTGGCGTAATAGATGAGCGGTGTATCGCAACGCCAGCAGAACGGATAATTGTGCTCATACTTTTGTGTTTGGAGCAAAAGGCCTTCTTCAGCCAAACGCTTGATAATCAAGGGGTCGGCGTCTTTGACGAATAGACCGGCTAAGTCTTCCGCTTCTTCAGGCAGGGTACCGTCTTCTTTAACAAGTTGAACCAAAGGTAAATCTTCTCGTCTACCAATTCTGGCGTCATCTTCACCAAAGGCAGGTGCGATATGAACAATACCTGTACCATCGGACATGGTGACATAGTCGTCTGAGGTTACAAAGAATGCTTTCTTTTTGCTTTGTTCTACAATCTCATTGGCAAAAGGAAGCAAAGGCTCATATTCCAAGCCTTCTAAATTCACGCCTTTGAAGCGTTCAATAATCTTATAATTCTCTCCAAAAAGTCCAGGCACCAAAACCCCGGCCATATAGTAGCGCACGGTTTTGTGTTCTTCTTCGACTTCAATCAAGACGTACTCTTCTTCAGGGTTTACACAGAGCGCAACGTTAGACGGCAATGTCCAAGGTGTGGTAGTCCAAGCAGCCAAATATGTGTCTGGACTTGCTTTAACTTTAAAGCGCACAAAAATTGAAGTATCGGTAACGTCTTTATAGCCTTGAGCAACCTCATGACTTGAAAGCGAGGTGCCACAGCGTGGGCAGTACGGCACCACCTTGTACCCTTTATACAACAAACCTTGGTCCCAAAAGCGTTTCAGAGCCCACCATTCTGACTCGATGTAATTGTTCTCATAGGTAACGTAGGGGTCTTCCATGTCTGCCCAGTAGGCGACACGGTCAGACATCTGCTCCCATTCGTCTTTGTAGGTCCACACCGATTCCTTACATTTTCTGATAAAAGGCTCGATGCCGTAGTCTTCAATCTCAGACTTACCATTGATGCCTAAGGATTTTTCTACTTCAAGCTCAACCGGCAAGCCATGCGTATCCCAACCTGCTTTAAAGACTACATTATCGCCTTTCATAACATGGTAGCGTGGGTATACGTCTTTGATTGCCCGTGTCAAAATATGTCCGATATGTGGCTTACCATTGGCTGTGGGGGGGCCATCATAAACAGTGTAAAACTTGCCACCTTCAGTCTGGCTTTGTTTGACTTGTTTCTTATAGATGTCCTGCTTTTTCCAAAAGTCTAAAACTTCTTCTTCTCTGGCGACAAAGCCCATATCTGTATTAACTTTTTTGTACATCATCTGTCTCCTGTGTATCTCGCATTTCTGGCGTCTTTGGCTTGCCCATTGTCGGGCATACATAAAAAAAGCACCCACTTACGGGACGCTTGCTAAGCGTGGTGCCACCCGAATTCAGAAGTTTTAAACTTCCCTCTGACAGTTTTAACGGTGCAGCCTTTTCAGGATTACCGGCATTGCTTAGATGTTTCTAGGATAAACACTTGGGCAATACAGCTCACGGGTGATTCGTCTCACTTCAGCTCACTTGCGTTCTCATCTTCTCGCACTTTCTGTAGGCTTGCTTTAGGGACCGTCCCGTTCGTCGCATTTATTTAGTTTTTCTAAGTTAACAGCTTATCAGAAACACTGGGTTTCTGACAACTGTTAATGGTTCGTTGATTACAGCGTCAATTGACCTGTAATGAAAGGTACTACTTCTTCTAGGCTGATATCAAGGACATGGGCAATTTCTCCATGCACGATTTTTTCGGCTTCTTTCATGACGCGTTCGTCGGCAGCGTAGAACTTTTTGCCATCCTTAATCTTCGTCTCGCGGTTAAAGTAGAGGGTTTTTAGAAGTTTTACCAATTGCTTATGGTCCCCGTTTCGCAACAAGTCATTAAAACGTTGCTTACGTTCCTGGTCGTTTTCAATCCACTCTGTTTCGGTATCAGGCATTATTGCAATCAATTCGTAGACTTCGTCTTTGGTCAGAAGTTTTCTGAGTTTGACCAATTCACTGTCAACAGGACAATAAATCGTCGAGCGCTCATCGTAGACAGGTTTCAATACATAGTAAAGCTGTTCAGCGTCACTAAATTTTTCTTTACGGATATCCACTATCTTACAAATATCGCAGTTTCCATACATGACGGTATCATCAATTTTAAATTCCATTTTGCCCTCCAAATACATACTTAGGTATTATCTCACATTTTAGGGAATAATGTAAGTACAACGCTGGAGAAGCCCCATGTTTCCGCGTGTTCAGGGAGTGGATTTACCATTGTTCGTCGACGCTCGCCCAAGTGGTCAATATTTGCGGTAAATCCAGGAATGCGCAGAAAAAACCGGGTTCACCATGGATCCACTGGAGATTTTGACCATTCTGAGCTTGTCCTCAACACCAAAAACTAGCGAAGAAAATCCACAAAACCATAGTTCAAATCTAAGGGACCGTCATAGCCAGCGAGTACGCCCTCATCAGTGAACTGCAGCATGTCGTATGGAATATCGCGTGCGGGGTAGCGCTCATAAGAAGCCATCCAAATGGCGTAGTCTTGTAGCTGGTCTAAATCCAGACGCTCACGAAGCCAGTACGCGTGCGAATACACCCCGGCCTTATAGCCAGCTGCTTCTATAGTTTGGCAAAACGCAAGCGCAGCCTCGGTCAACTGCTCTCTACTCGCCATTATTTGAAAATACTCATCTTCGGTATCCCAAAAAATAGGGTACTGGATATTCTTCCCTTTCACCAAACGCAGGACTTCTTTTGCCTCAGCTATGCCCTTCTCCGCTGTGTCTGCACAGGAATACCAATACACTCCAAGAGGAACCTTCAAATTATTGAAATTTCTATAGTGCGTTTCAAAAGCGTTGTCTTTCTTGAGTTCTGTGCCTGTGCCGTGCCCCGTAAAGCCAGCTCTAAGGATGGCAAAATCAATCCGCATGGCAATTTTCTTGTAATCCATTGCCGCAGGATCTTGCCAGGAACTTAAATCTATACCGAAGGTTCTAACTTGCATTTTGGGTGCTGTAGGGATTCTTTCATCACGTGGTCTACTCATAAAAATAAAAGCAGTCACAATCGTAAGTACCACTATCAAACTAATCAGAATGATAAATACGCGGTTCTTGGGGTTTGTTAGAATTTTTCTAAGGCGTTTTAGAGCCTGATCTTGTTTAGATGAATGCACACTATTCCAATCATTAGCGCCAAAGAGGCACCTTTTATTTTCCAATATTGTAACATGTAGAAAAAAACTGCCCCTGGATATACAAGGACAGTTTTTAAAGTTTATTTCATTCTAGAGCATGACAAAATCTTTTCTCAAGGCCGTGCTTGCTACTATCTCTTGGTAAATGTAACAGTGTTAAATACGGCATCAATGTCGGCTTTTGAAGTTTCAAAGTTTGCTGTTGTCGACCAAGCAACAATAAGATACAGTTGGTCGTCAATAATGTTTACACCCTTGACTTCAGTCAAGTTAAAGTTCGTGTAAGTTGCGACTGGGATGCTTTTGCCACTAATGTTTCTATATTCAAAATTAAGCAATTGCGTGTTTGGATCCTCTGAAGAGAGGCCATAGAGCCAGTTACGTAAGTAGTTTTCTTCGAGGACCAGCGCTTGTTTGGCAGCATCGAAAACCTCGCCATTCGCCAAAGCAGCGAAATTGGCAATTTCACCTTCCGTAAAGAAGCGATCTAAATAGTTTTGTTTAGTTTGTTCAACGCCTTCCGTGGCTACCTCGGCTTTATATTCATCCGCAAGTTTTGTAATAACATCCCAAGTGGGTGTGGTTTTCATGGCATAAACGTACATGTAGACTGTGTCGCTTTCTGCCGTGAATGCATATCTTTCAGGATCCGTGACTGCATCACTAAAAAACGTAGCTAATGTCTCGACGTCCGTAACTTGTATCCAGTTCGCTGGAAGGGTAGCGGTTACGACGTGTGGTGTAGTAGGAACCATTGGTGTCTTTGTTGCTGGAGCGGTCGTTGTTTCCGAAGTTTCAACAGCTATTGTGGTCTCCGGCGTGCTTTCAACAGTTGTTGTGCTTGGAGCCGAAGTCGTTGTCTCGACCATTGCTATCGTCGTTGTGGTTTCGATCTGTTTCGTCGTCGTTTCACCACCAATAATTGCTCTGCCTAAACCTGCACAAGATGTCAATAAGACTGTGGTGCCTAGCAGAAGCGCAAGTATGCTGATTTTCTTCTTATTCATATTATTTACCTTTAACTCTTTAAGATTATTTTAATAAGTCTAATGGCAAAACGCTTGCAAGCAACACGACTCGCCTAAAATCATCCTAGCATAGGAATTTATATAATAATAGTCGGTATGTTTAACAATCAAACTAATCTATTAACAAGAAAATCGTTACATCTATCGGAAAAATAGCCGCATACCGTTGTTAAAACTTAGTTCTGCCACGTCTTCTACGGTCATGTCCCATAATTCTGCAACTTTCTTAGCTACTTCAATCACATACGCGGGCTCATTGCGTTTGCCACGATAAGGGACGGGACTCAGATATGGGCTGTCTGTCTCAATGAGTAAGCGGTCTTTCGGCATTTGCCTAATCACCTCATGGGGCTGACGCGCATTTTTATAGGTGATCGGGCCGTCGAAGCCTAGATAAAAGCCTAGTTTTAAAAGCTCTTTGGCAAACTCCCAGCTACCACTATAACAATGGGCCACACCTGGATGCTCAAGCAAAAGACCATGCTTGTCTGCTTCTTGAAGCACAACAAGAAAATCACCATGTGCTTCTCGATCGTGCAAGATGAGTGGCTTTTGTGCTTCGTAGGCTAGTTCAATTTGCTTGCGAAAGACTTCTTTTTGCGTTTCTCTAGGCGAAAAATCGTAATGATAATCTAGACCGATTTCGCCAACTGCCACAATCTGTGGGGACTCTAAGAGTTGCATTAGTGCTTGGCTTGTCTGTTCGTCGTAGGTCTTAGCATCATGTGGGTGTACGCCTACTGAGCCCCAGAGCTGCTTGGGGTAGGCGTTCACTATTTCTACTATGCGGTAACTGTCTTCTAAATTAGAAGATGGCAAAAGCACGCGCTCCACACCAGCTTGCGTAGCCTTCTCTAGGACATTAGGCAAGTCTTCACTTAGCCTTTCGTCACTGAGGTGGGCGTGTGTGTCAAACAGTCGCATCAACCGACCTCTGTTCCTGCTTCGACTGTTCCGTCGACGGTGAGTAGACGATACTGTCCGTCTTTGCTAATAGCGCAGAGGAGCATGCCGTGCGATTCTTTACCGCGGATTTTACGTGGTTTTAGATTCTCGACGAGGATGACCGTTTTGCCAAGCAAATCTTCTGGAGCGTAAGTGTTAGCAATGCCAGAGACAACCTGTCTGGTTTCGTTTAAGCCAATATTTAATTGAGAACAGAGCAGGCGGTCTGCGCCTTCTACCTTCTCGCATGCTTCAATCACTCCGGTGATTAATTTCACTTTTTCGAAGTCAGCAAACTCAATCGCAGTGACTACACCTTCGACTTTTTCTTCTTTTACTTCAGGTTTTTCCTCGCTGCTTGCTTGCTCAGCTTCGCTTTGAGGTAGCAAGGCTTGCATTGCTGCAAGTTCTTTTTCTAAGTCTAAGCGTGGGAAGGCAGGTGCATTAGCTTCTAGCGCTGCTTCTGGTTGCCACAGGCCCCAGGTTTTCGCTTGATCCCAGGCTAAAGCCTGATCTAGGTCGGACATTTTTAATGCTTGTAAGATGGCTGGCGCGGTTTCGGGCATGAAAGGTTGAATAAGTACAGCCACAATACGCAAAGATTCGGCAAGATTGGCCAGAACCGTGGCCAAGCGCCCTGCTTGTGCGCTATCTTTGGCTAGTATCCAAGGCGTGCACAGATCAATATATTTGTTAGCACTTCCTATAAATTTCCAAATTTCCGCCAAGGCGAGACTGAACTGTAATTTTTCTAATAGTGCTTCTACCTGTCCTGGCAAAGCCGCAGCTTCCTGCATTAACGCCTCGTCTTGAGGTCCTGCTTCACGTACGTCTGGCAAAACCCCATCAAAGTACTTCTTTATCATGGCAGTGCTACGGCTGAGGAGATTGCCTAAATCGTTGGCCAAGTCCGAGTTAATACGGTTAACCAAAGCTTCGTTCGAAAAGGCTCCGTCAGCGCCAAAAGGGACTTCTCTGAGCAGGAAGTAACGAATCGCATCGACACCGTAACGATCACATAAAACGACTGGATCGACAACGTTGCCCATGGACTTGGACATTTTGCCACCCTTGAAAAGTAGCCAACCATGCCCATAGACTTGCTTGGGTAGGGGCAAATCAAGGCTCATTAATAGTGCCGGCCAGATAAGCGTGTGAAAGCGCACGATTTCTTTTCCAACGAGTTGTACGTCTGCGGGCCAGTAATTGGCGAAATCACCGCTTGTCTCGGGGTAACCCAAAGCAGTTATATAGTTGACTAGAGCATCGATCCACACATAGATAACGTGTTTCTCATTGAAAGGGACTTTGACTCCCCAGTCAAAAGATGTTCTAGACACTGCGAGATCCGCCAGACCTGGCTTGATGAAGTTGTTGATCATCTCGTTGGCACGCGAATGTGGTTCAATGAACTCAGGATTGTCTTCAATATGCTTTAGTAAACGGTCTTGATACTTGGATAATTTGAAGAAGTAAGATTCTTCTTTTGTTAATACGACATCACGCATGCAATCCGGACACTTGCCTTCTTTTAGTTGCGTTTCTGTCCAGAATGCTTCGCACTGTGTACAGTACCAACCTTCATACTCAGAAAGGTAGATATCACCTTTGTCATAGAGTTTTTGAAAGATGGCTTGTACCGCTGCCTCATGGTAATCGTCAGTTGTGCGAATGAAACGGTCGTAGGAAATGTTTAATAGACTCCATAAATCGATAATGCCAGCCACAATATTATCTACAAACGCTTTGGGTCCTACACCTGCTTCTTTGGCACGATCTTGGATTTTTTGACCATGTTCATCCGTGCCCGTCAGAAACATCACGTCATAACCGCGAAGACGCTTGTAGCGCGCCATGGTATCGGCAGCAACGGTGGTGTAACTGTGGCCAATGTGGAGGTTTCCACTCGGATAATAAATGGGCGTTGTGATATAAAAACTCTTGTTCTCTGACATGACTACTTCCTTAACTGTTTTTTGTATGCATAATACTTATGCAATGACACCTTTTTGGAGAATAACGTTAGCGTAAAGTGCCGCTTCACTTGTTTGGATAACACAATAGGATGATTTTACTTTGTCGTAGAAAGCGAAACGTTCCATTTCTTCAACGGGATCATCCAAATTGGGTTCGTGCTTCGCGACGATTTCACGATATTCGTCCCAAATCGGGGTGGCTACCGGATCGCCTGGTGTTACTTGCATCAAAGTGACTGGCTTGGGCACATAACTGTCAAGTGGCATAAGGGTCAAAATTGCGTCCAAGATTTCAGGCACACCGTGCCCTTCCATGTGAATGACGATGCCATTTGCACCCATCGTTTCTCCGGGAAAATTGCCATCACCTATGGTGATGCAATCTGAATGCCCCATTTCGCTTAGCACGCGCAAAAGTTCAGGTGATAAAATCTTCGGTATTCCTTTTAACATATCGCTCTCCTTCTCTCTTGTATCGTAATGATTCTCCAAGATTTATTCGCTAATCTCGATGCTCTTAATTTTCTGTTCTTCTTTCGGGCGGTCTTGAAAACCTGTCGGTGTAGACGCAATCTCATCGACAACATCTAAACCAAGTGTCACTTCACCGAACGCTGCATATTGGCCGTCAAGGTGAGGTGCGTCAGCGTGCATGATAAAGAACTGGGAGCCTGCAGAATCCGGATGACCAGATCTAGCCATGGAGAGTACGCCTCTGGTATGTTTGCGCGGGTTATCAACACCATTGGCCGAAAATTCGCCTTTAATCTGATGACCAGGACCACCCATGCCGGTTCCATCTGGGCAACCGCCTTGGATCATGAAACCTGGGATGATGCGGTGAAAAATGAGGCCATTATAGAAGCCTTTGTTGGCTAAATCGATAAAGTTCTGTACGGAAATAGGGGCTGTTTCCGGATAGAGTTCAGCTTCGATTACTTTTCCTGAGTCCATTGTGATGATTGCTTTTGCCATAGTGATTATCTCCTTTATTAACGGTTGTCTTTATGTAACATGTCGTTCTTAATATCCCATAGTTTTTGAGAAAGGTCGACATAGTAGGTTTGGGGATTTTCGAAACGCTTGATGGAATCCCAGAGTGTATCCATCTGTTTGGTGCAGTAGGCACGAATTTCTTCAATGTGACGACGTTCGTAGACGCACTTGCCAGCAACGAAAACGGGTTCCAGAAGTTTTCTCGCTTCAAAGTTGGTCACTGTTTTTCGCTTCCAGATTTGGACTGGGTCAAAGAGCTCATAACTGTCCGTATCTACTTCCTCACCCGCTACTGTAATCAAGTCAGCGATTGCCTTGCCGTTCGATTTATCGTAGAGTCTCCAGACTTCTTTGTTGCAGGGGGTAGTAACTTTGGCTAGATTGTCTGAAATCTTCATGCGTGGGATAACTTCACCATCGCGTTCGATAGCTGATAGTTTGTAAACACCACCAAAGACAGGTTCTGCACGAGAAGTGATGAGGCGTTCGCCCACACCAAAGCTATCAACTTTAGCGCCTTGCACAAGTAAGTCGCGAATAATGTATTCGTCCAAAGCATTGGAGACGGTTATTTTGGTATCCGTGAGCCCTGCTTCATCCATCATGCGACGGGATTCTTGGGTGAGGTAGGTGAGGTCGCCGGAGTCGATGCGGATGCCTTTAAGCTTTTTGCCAAGAGGTTCAAGAACTTCTTTAGCCACGCGAATCGCGTTTGGCACACCCGATTTAAGCGTATTGTAGGTGTCCACGAGAAGCACCGTATTGTCTGGGTAGGACTGAGCATAGGCTTTAAACGCTTCGTATTCACTATCGAAAACTTGCACGAAACTGTGCGCCATGGTGCCGGATAAAGGGATGCCAAACTGTTCACCACAGATAGTGCATGAAGTGCCTGCCGCTCCACCGATGTAAGCGGCCCTTGCACCAAGCACGGAAGCATCGTAGCCTTGAGCGCGTCTGGCACCGAATTCCATGATCGGTCTACCTTCTGAAGCGCGGGTGATACGTGCGGCTTTTGTGGCAATCAAGCTCTGATGATTAATGGTTAGAAGAAGCATCGTTTCTATCATCTGTGCCTGAATAATGGGACCACGCACTTTCACGATGGGTTCAGAAGGAAAGAGGGGTGTCCCTTCCGGGATAGCCCACACATCGCAGACAAAATTAAAGTTATGTAAGTACTCTAAAAATGCTTCATTGAATTGCCCCGTACTTCTTAGGAAAGTAATATTTTCTTCCGTGAAAGAAAGATTTTGCAAATAATCAATCATTTGCTCGACCCCAGCCATCAAGGCATAGCCGCCATTTTCAGGGACGGCTCTAAAATAAAGATCGAAGTACGCATAGGTATCGGCAAGCTCACTATCTAAGTAGCTCCGCGACATGGTCAACTCATAAAAGTCAGTCAACATCGTTAAATTGGTGCGTTCATTCCAATTGATAAACATAATATTTTCTCCTTAAGCTTCAAACAGCTTGTGTGAATAATCCACGGTATCAAGACACAGACCTTGCGCAGTCAAGGTCTTACCAGTCATGCGCCGATCTCCTGAGATTAACGCAGTTGTGAGTTGATCCGGGCTGATTTTTCCAAGTCCAACATAGAGTAAGGAACCTGCGATAATACGCATCATATTATACAAGAATCCCGAACCATGAACAACGATTCTCAGGAGTCCTTCCCCCTCGCTGCTCGCTCTAATAAGGCGTTTGGCACTGTCCCCGGTTCGTTCAACTAACGCATTCCAACGTCCTTCTTTGATAGAATAATCCTTCGCATTATGAATACTGGCAAAAACACCCCTCTCCATCTGTTGCAGCTCCACCGCATACAAACGCCTTCTTGTCCCGTTTGTCGGCGGACTGCCCATGGCTTGAAAAGCTGAAAAATCGTGTTCACCGACTAGGTTTATACATGCGGCAGCCATCATTTCTAAATCGAGTGGCCGCGGCTCATGATAGGCATACCTTATCCACTGTGGGTCTGCTCTGCGCCTGTTTAGGATGGTGTATGTATACGTTTTACCAAGCGCTTGGAAACGTGCGTTAAAGCGTGGATCAACATCTGCCGCAGCTTGGCAAACTATCGCTTTAGGAAGATGCGCATCAAGGGCTAAGGGTAGTTTATTAGCAGGGATTCTACAGTTTGTGAAAAAGTTACTGACGTGGCCTTGGGCATGGACGCCAGCATCAGTGCGGCTACAGCCATATAGAGTAACGGGATGTCCGCAGACTTTGGTGAGGGCTGTTTCGACGCTTCCTTGTATCGTGGGGGAGTTGGCTTGTTTTTGCCAACCAGAAAAATCACTTCCGTCATAAGCGAGAAGTAAAGCAAGATTTCGCCTATCTTCAAGCGTCTGTGTAGCGCTTAATTCCGTCATAAGAGATATTCCAGTAGGAGAAGCATTATGGCTACAGCTACAAAAGCGCCGGCAGCCAAGGCGTCTGACCTTTGATAGTGTAGTTCTTTGAACTTTGTCCGCCCTTCTGCACCGCGGTAACAGCGGGCTTCCATAGCAACTGCCAGGTCATCGGCACGCTTAAAGGCAGAGACAAAGAGCGGGATCAAAACGGATACCAGGCCTTTCGCCCGTGCAAAAACGCCCCCCGTATCATAATCCGCGCCGCGTGAAGACTGGGCCTTCATAATTTTGTCCGTCTCCTCAATCAGTGTAGGGACGAAACGCAAAGCAATCGACATCATCATGGCGAGTTCATGGCTGGGGAAGCCAATTTTTGAGAAAGGCTTTAAGAGCGCTTCGATTGCATCCGCAATCATCAATGGGGTTGTTGATAAGGTTAAGAATAAAGAGGTCGTCAAAATGAGCAAGAACAGCCGTAAGGCCATGCGCACACCCAAAGTCAAGCCTTCTTGGCTGATACTAAGTGGGCCAAGCTTGACCAGTGATTCGCCAGGAATCGCAAAGATATTGATTACGAAAGCAAACAAGGCGATGAAAAGCACCGACTTCAGGGACTTTAGAACCATCTTTACCGGTATGCCGGAAAGCGCGATAACAGAAAACAAAAATACAACATAAGCCGCTATTGCTAGTGGGCTTTTGAGTAAAAATAGCAACGTCATGAATACCAAAGAAAAAATAAACTTTAATCTTGGGTCTAAGCGGTGTAGAAAAGAATTGCCAGGATAGTAGTTACCGAGGGCTATATTCATAAATCACCCTCCTTGGCCTTGGCGGCTTGGGCTTGCTCCAGTAAAGCATAAACAGCGGCTCTAGCACTATATTTAGCACAATCAAGTTCTGGGTAGTCTCCTTTAAAGCGTTCTAAAAACCTTTGCGACCCAGGTATCGAAAGCGCATATGACTTGACGCGTTCGTCTTGTTCAAAAATCGCTTTGGGTGTGTCGAGCATGACTTGTTCACCATGATATAAGAGCAAAATTCTATCTGACATTCTTGCCAGGTCTTCCATACTATGCGATACCAAAATAACTGTGGTCCCTTGTTCTTTCAAGGTCCGCACATAGCCCAGAATTTCTTCTCTGCCAGCAGGATCTAAACCAGCCGCGGGCTCATCCAGTATCAAAACATCTGGATGCATGGCCAGTATGCCCGCTATGGCTACGCGACGCTTCTGCCCGCCCGAAAGTTCAAATGGCGACCTTTCCAGAATTTCTTCGTCTAAGCGCACGATGCGCAAGGCTTCCTCAATACGGGAAGCAATTTCTTCCTGTGGTACCCCCATCTTTTCAGGGCCAAAAGCAATGTCTTCTCTGACCGTAGCGGCAAAAAGCTGATGCTCTGGATATTGAAAGAGCAAGCTAACATGCTTTCTTACCGCGCGAATGTCTTTAACTTCTTTCAAATCGTAGTTAAGTATTTTTATGCTACCTTCTTGGATACGCAGCAAGCCATTTAGATGCTGTACAAGGGTAGATTTACCCGAACCGGAATGGCCCATAATGCCAAAAATCTCACCACGATACAAGTCAAAATTAATGTTGTGCAAAGCTTTGGGACTGACTGCATCTTTGCCCCTTCCAAGCGTGTAATCGTAGCTTAAATTACGCACTTGAACGATGGCATCTTCAGTAGTATGCGCAATGCTTTCTTTTTTGGGATTATCTAGCTGCAATTTAGCAAAGGCAGCCGTCAGTTCTTGCGCAGATGCTTTGTCAATGATTGTTCTAATGACCGCTTCTGCGCCGTGCCGCGTTGAGGCAGCGCCGACGGCATAGTCCTGTGCTAGCAACCTCGAAAAATCGTAACAAATGGCCGTATGGATAGGCACATCTAGTCCCAACTGCCGAATTTGATCTACATGATGAAAAATCTCCGGAGGGGTTCCCGAGATAAGGATTTTTCCTTCATGCATGACAAAGACGCGGTCAGCTAACAAAACCTCTTTCATGTCATGCGTGATATTAATAATAGTCATGCCTGTTTCATCGCGAAGCTTCATCACGAGCTCCATAAAACTACGTCGTGACTGTGGGTCCAGCATGGATGTCGCTTCATCTAAAATGAGACACTTGGGTTGCATGGCCAAGACACCCGCTATGGCCAATTTTTGTTTTTGACCACCCGAAAGCTCGGAGGGCATTTTATGTGCCATCTCAGACAGACCAACATATGCTAGTGCCGTATCAACGCGCTGTCTGATTTCGGCGGAAGGGACACCCAAATTCTCAGGGCCGAATGCGACATCTTCTTCAACTGTTGTTGCAACAATCTGGTTGTCAGGATTCTGAAAGACCATCCCACATAAGGCGCGAATTTGCCAAATATCTTCTTCACGATCAGTCCTGAGAGAAGCAACCACAATAGAGCCACCCAAGGGTTGTTCTAAAGCATTAATCAAACGCGCTAAGGTAGACTTACCGGAACCATTTCTTCCTAAGACTGCCACATGACTTCCTTGCTCAATATTAAAGCTCAGCTGATCCAACGCAAGGCGCAAAGGTGTCTCAGACGGATCATATGAAAAGCTGACGCTATCAATTTCTATATAGTTTGGCAAAACAAAGCCACCTCGTAAATGAAATAGTACATTAAAAAAGGAGCAGCGTGTACCCTGCTCCCATATTTATTGCGTTACTTGCACTTATTCTAATCCGCGAAGGTATAAGGCGCTTAGACAAGCTCCAAAATAGCCATCTCAGCAGCATCGCCTCTACGAGGTCCAATGTTGATTAGTCTTGTGTAGCCACCGCTGCGATTCGCATATTTGGGTGCCACTTGCTCAAACACAAAGTTGCTGGGATTGATAACTTCGCCTTTAGCACTAACACTCTTGACAAGCCACTTCATCATTTGTTTACGGGCTGCAAGGCGGCTGGGGTTGTCAACTTGAACCATCTTAGTTTTCAGTTCACGTTCCACTACGTCGTAGCGTTTACCAGCTTCTGTCTTTTTAGAGACCAATAGCTTGCGTCCTTTTGAATCTAGCTTGGCAGATGAGCTAAGAATTTCACGTGTAGTAAAATTATCTTTCTCTTTCACGGCCAGGGTGATAATCTTTTCGGCGATTTTCTCAACTTCTTTAGCACGAGTAACCGTGGTAGTAACTTTACCGTTAACTAACAAAGTCGTAACCATACCACGCAGTATTGACAGGCGAATATCCGGTGTTTTGCCTAATTTACGATGTCCGGGCATTATTTCTTCCTCCTCAAGTTATGAAAACTAAGTTTCTTACAGTTGCTGGTTGCTTGGCGCTAATGAAAGGCCTTGCTCTTCCAGCTTTTGGACCACTTCTTCGAGTGATTTTTTACCAAGGTTGCGCACCTTCATCATGTCTTCTTCAGATCGAACGGTTAAATCACCAACCGTGTTGATGGCAGCGCGTTTTAGGCAGTTGTATGTACGGACAGAAAAATCCATATCTTCGATTGCGGTATCTAAGAAACCGTTACCCTCGCCTTTTTCTTCGCTAGGATTAAACTCTGCATTGGTTTCAATTTCTGTTAGACCAATGAAAAGCTGTAAGTGATCGGTAAGAATATGGGCAGCTTCGGTTAGCGCGTTATCCGCTAATATGCTACCGTCTGTCCAAACTTCAAGACTTAGCTTGTCATAGTCAGTAATTTGTCCAACACGGGTATCCTCAACGGTATAGTTCACTTTCCTTACAGGTGTGAAAATAGAGTCAATGGGGATAACACCAATAGGTTGGTTAGGCCATTTGTTCATATCTGTGCTGTTGTAGCCACGGCCAGGACTAATGGTCATTTCGATGAAGACACGTCCTTCACCATTTAAGTTGCAAATGACATGGTCCTTGTTAATGATTTCAACTTCATCATCTGTCACGATGTCACCAGCAGTCACCACGCCAATACGTCCCTCGTCTGTACTGAGATAGACAGTTTTGGGGCCATCGATATGTAATTTTGAACGAATACCCTTAATATTTAGGATAATTTCGGTCATATCTTCAATCACACCTTTGACGGTTGAAAATTCGTGGTAAACGCCTTCAACACGGATAGCCGTTACGGCTGCTCCAGGTAATGAAGAAAGTAAGACGCGGCGAAGCGAATTACCAAGTGTTCTACCATAACCACGCTCTAGCGGTTCGACGATAAATTTACCGTAGGATCCGTCTTCACTAAACTCAATTGTTTCGATCTGGGGTTTATTAAACTCGATCATGATTTCCTCCTACTGATCTGTACCTAAGATTTTTTGTATGCCTTCGCGCTTAATACGAAATGACTATACGTAAATGCGTGTTAACGATCAGTATCAGTTAGACACGTCTTCTCTTAGGAGGACGGCAGCCATTATGTGGGATGGGGGTAACGTCCTTGATGTAGGTTACTTCAATACCAGCAGTTTGCAATGCACGAATCGCAGACTCACGGCCTGAGCCAGGTCCTTTGACGTACACTTCAATTGAACGCATGCCGTGTTCATAAGCAGTTTTAGCTGCTGCTTCCGCTGCCATTTGTGCTGCGAAAGGTGTTCCCTTTCTGGAGCCTTTCATGCCCATTCCACCGGCGCTTGCCCAGGAAATCGCATTTCCGCTCGGATCAGTAATGGTAACAATTGTATTATTAAAGGTCGAATGAATATGGGCAGAGCCCTTTTCAATATTCTTCCTATCTCTTCTTCTGGGTCTTGCTGTTTGTTTATTTGTGGTTTTAGCCATGCCCTATAGTCTCCTTTTACTTCTTCTTGTTCGCCATAGTGCGTTTTTTACCTTTACGCGTGCGCGCATTGGTTTTTGTTCGCTGTCCTCTGACAGGGAGACCAGTACGATGACGTCTGCCTCTATAGCAACCGATTTCGGTTAAACGCTTAATGTTCAAAGCGGTTTCACGACGCAGGTCACCTTCTACTTTATAATCATTCTCAATAACATCACGGATTTTGGCGAGTTCATCGTCCATCAAATCCTTCATGCGTGTGTCAGGATTAATCCCGCACTTTGCTAGAATTTCGTTGGACAAGGTTCTGCCAATACCAAAGATATAGGTAAGCGCAATCTCTACGCGTTTATCATTCGGCAGATCTACTCCGGAAATACGTGCCATTCAATTTTTCCTCCAGCTTTTTTCTACTAATAAATATATATACAACACGATTAGGTAATATCGCAGATTGCGACAGCCGCACCCTCATGCTTTGTACGAAAACAGGGTACAGCTGCACCCTCAGGTTTACATTTAGCCCTGTCTCTGTTTATGCTTGGGGTCAGAACAGATAACCATGATCTTTCCCTTGCGTTTGATAACCTTGCATTTTTCACACATGGGCTTAACTGACGATCTCACCTTCATGCTAAATTCCTCCTCAATTGCACCACTATAATTCGGCGCATGCCTAAATATTCTATCAGAATACGTGATTTTTTCAAGTACAATTTTTGAATGTACTTGCCAATCTTTTCCTTGTTTTCTACGCATATGCTGTGCATCTAGCACAACGGTCTAATTTACTTTGCTCGCCAAGTAATACGCCCACGAGACAGGTCATAAGGTGATAGTTCCATGGTGACGCGGTCTCCGGGCAGTATTTTAATATAGTTTTGTCGGAGCTTGCCTGAAATGTGTGCCAATATTTCATGACCATTTTCAAGCTTTACTTTAAACATTGCGTTGGGCAAAGAATCCGAAACGATTCCTTCAACTTCAATTACATCTTCTTTTGACATTAATTGTCCTCCACTGTCGGATTGGCCCGATAGGCTTGAATCCATTTTCTAGTTAGCGCATCACGCTGATTAAAATCCTTCTCGTCTAACATGCGATTAAATTCCGAGGCAGCGACTTGCTTAAGTGCTTTTACATGTCTGACGTGCTTTTGTTTAGGCTTAGCCCAATAATAATGCTTCCCATCTATCATAAAGACTCTGCGTCCTTCGACTTTTATCACTAAAAAGAGGCGTCCGCGGTCATGGCCCTTTAGCGCCAACACAATTTGTCCGGCTGCTAAGCCTTCACGCCTAATTGCTTCATGCATTTCCATTATAGTGTCGTCAAAATGCGTGGGCCATCTTCTGTGATAGCTACCGTGTTTTCATAGTGGGCAGAGCATTGTCCGTCGGCAGTGATAATGGTCCAATCATCAGCTAAGATTTCAACTTTAGCTGATCCGAGGTTAAGCATCGGTTCGATGGCTAAAACCATACCGGCTTCTAAGCGAGGTCCGTGGCCCTTTTTGCCATAATTAGGGATGCTTGGATCCTCATGTAAATTCCTACCAATACCGTGACCCGTTAATTCGTGAACGATTCCGTAACCAAAAAGTTCGGCGTGTTCTTGAATGGCTGCCTGAATATCCCCTAAGCGCTTACCAACTTGTGCTTGCTCAAAGCCTTTCCAAAAGGCTGCTTCCGTTTCTCGCACGAGCTGTGCCACCTCGGGATCAACATTTCCGACCAAATACGTGCGTGCCGCATCGCCATGCCACCCGTCCAAGTAAGCTCCGACATCTGTTGAAACAACATCGCCATCTTTAATTACGTGATGCGTATGTGGAATGCCGTGAACAACTTCTTCATTTACTGAAACACAAATCGCACCCGGGTAGGGTGGTTTTCCGTAATTCAGAAAAGAAGGAATCGCGCCTTCAGCACGAATGATACGTTCTGCTCGATCTGCTATTTGCATAGTCGACATGCCAGGTTTGATAAAAGTAGCAAGATCCTCAAAAACCAGCGCTACAATGCGGCCGGCTTTTGCCATTGCTTCTATCTCACTTGGGCTCTTGATTTCGATCATGCTAGGTCAGACCTTTCTCTGAAAATATTTCTTGGGCTTGTTCGTAGGTTTCAGCAATGCTACCACACGTGGTAATTTGAGCGATCAGTCCTTTATCATTATAAAAATCAATTAAAGGACTCGTTTCTTCGTGGTAAATTTCAAGACGTCTTTTTATCGTTTCTTCGTTATCATCTTCACGTTGAATGATGGGGCTACCACATGCATCGCACACACCGTCGACTTTAGGTTTTTTGTTTTTTGTGTGATAACCTGCTCCGCACTTACTGCAAACTCTACGTCCAGCCAAGCGTTCAATTATCATGTCATCAGGTATAGCGAGTTCGATTACAGCATCTAATTTTATTCCAAGTTCCGATAAATAGTAGTCAAGTGCTTCCGCTTGTGGGATAGTTCTAGGATAACCATCTAGCAGAAAAGGACCTTCTTGTACTTCATCTAAAAATAGTCTTTCGACCATTGCGTTAGTCACTTCATCAGGTACTAAGAGTCCTTGTTCAATGTAATGGCCAGCCACTAGACCTAATTCTGTCTTCTTTTTGATATTACTGCGGAACATGTCTCCGGTGGAGATATGCCTCAAACGGTAGTTCTCACAAACCGTTTCAGCGAGCGTTCCTTTGCCTGCTCCTGGAGGCCCAACGATCAAAATACGCATATCTAAACATCCTCTCTGATAAGACACATAGAGCTCCCGCTACAGAGCAGGAGCCAATATGTTTAATTTAAAAGGGAACTTAGGCACCTAATCAAGGAAGCCTTTGTAATGTCTCATCATCATTTGGGATTCAAGCTGATTGACGAGATCAAGACAAACACCAACGATAATGATAATCGCAGTACCGCCGAACCAAAGCCCTGTTGTGTTTGTTGCTGTTCCGAGAATCATGGGAGCCAAGGTGATGAAGGCTAAAAACAAGCCATCGAACCAAGACAAGCGACGTGATGTGGTAGATATGAATTTGGTGGTAGGTTTGCCAGGACGAATGCCCGGTATAAATCCACCATTCTTCTGTAAGTTGTTAGCAACTTCCATCGGGTTAAACTGAATCATGGAATAGAAGAAAGTAAACCCAATAATCAATAGCGCTTCTACTACGTAATAGATGGGGTTTGTGCCAAAGTTCTTAAAGAACATGACAACAGCCCCGGTACTGTTAGCGAAAAAGAAGCTAATGATAAGGCTTGGTATTTGTAGGATAGACATGGCAAAAATGACGGGAATAACACCTGATTGGTTGACCTTGATTGGTAAGTAGGTGCTTTGCCCACCATACTGCTTGCGTCCTACAACACGTTTAGCATACTGCACGGGAATACGGCGCTCGGCTAATTGTACGTAAATTACTAATACGAGAGCTGCCAGAACACCGACCACGACGAGTAAAGCAAACAGGATAGCAACAAAGATATTGAACTGCACTGTCCAGAGTCCTGAAAGGCTAACAAGTCCATTTACCATGTCAGGGATACGGGAAACAATACCGGCAAAAATGATAATCGAAATACCATTTCCAATACCTTTGGCATTAATTAGTTCACCAATCCACATGATAGCTGCCGTACCTGCGGTAAAGCTAAAAATAACAACTAATGCATTCAGCCATTCTGGCAAGACGCCAGCCGTGGCGGTTCTGGTCGCCGACCAGAAAGCAACTGCTTGTGCCAAGGCTAAAACAACCGTGGTGATACGCACAATTTGCTGAATCTTTTTTCTTCCAGTTTCTCCCTCTTTTGACAGACGTTCCAAAGAAGGAATGGCAACCGTCAGAAGTTGGATGATAATCGAAGCATTAATGTAGGGCGTGATACCCATGGCAAAAATTGATACAGCCTTTAATGCTCCACCGGACATAATATCCATTAGTGCACCTAGCTGCCCAAACTGATCGATTAATTGTGTGAATTTTAGACGGTCTATGCCCGGCACCGGAATGTTACCTCCGATGCGGAACACAACTATCATAAAAATGGTAAAGAGTAGACGCTTGCGAAGATCGGGGATTTTAAACGCGTTCTTCAGTGTCTCCAACATGTTACCCATGATTAGACCTCCTCAGCCGTTCCACCAGCCTTTACAATTGCTTCTTTAGCTGACTCAGTAAACTTCTTTGCTTTGACATTGAGCTTTTTGCTTACTTCAGCGTTGCCAATAATTTTCAAACCACCATCTACGGCTTTGGAAACAGTCACTAGGCCTTGGGAAAGTACGGTTTCAAGTGATACATCACTTCCGTCTTCAAATTCATTCAGGCGGTCAACTGAAAGAACGACGTATTTCACGGCAAAATTCTTGTTATTGAAGCCACGTTTTGGCAGTCTGCGATAGAGCGGCATTTGACCACCCTCAAAGCCAGGACGAACACCGCCGCCTGATCTCGCGTTTTGTCCTTTATGTCCACGACCAGCAGTTTTACCGTTTCCTGATCCAGGTCCGCGACCTTTTCGGAAATTCGGCTTTGTGCTTCCGGGAACTTTTGTAAATGTATTGAGTTTCATTCTTTGGTGCCCCCTTATTCTTTCTCTTCTACGATGGCCACCAAATGCGGAACTGCATTCACCATGCCACGAATTGCGGCATTATCTTGATGTTCTGCGGTTTGACCAATTTTTCTTAAGCCCAAAGCCTGCACGACGCGAAGTTGTTTCTCCGTCGCACGGTTGGTGCTTTTGATGAGTTTTACGGTTAATTTTGACATTTCACTGCACCTCCGGTTTACAGAATTTCTTCAGGCTTTTTACCTCTGAGTCTGGCAACTTCTTCTAGTGATTTAAGGCTTCTTAAACCTTCTAAAGTTGCGTTAGCCATGTTGTTGGCGTTGTTTGAACCCAAAGATTTTGTATAAATATTGTTGATGCCTGCGAGCTCACAAACGGCACGCACCGGTCCGCCGGCGATAACACCGGTACCTGGTTTGGCTGGCTTCAGCAGAACTTTACCACCACCAAATACGCCCATCACCTGATGAGGGATAGAGGTATCGATAATGGGAACTTTGAAAAGATTCTTTTTCGCTGCTTCCACACCTTTACGGATTGCTTCAGGGATTTCAGCCGATTTTCCGAGACCTTTTCCGACGTGGCCATTGCCATCACCAACGACAACAAGCGCTACGAAACGCATGGTACGTCCGCCTTTAACGGTTTTGGAAACGCGGTTGATGTTAATGACGCGCTCCTGTAATTCAAGTGTATTAGGATCTATTGACATGGTCTGCTCCTCCGCTTAAAAATTCAGTCCGGCTTCACGTGCCGCTTCGGCTAACGCAGCCACACGGCCATGATAAACATAGCCGCTACGGTCGAAGACCACGGATTCTATGTTTTGTTCCAATGCACGTTTAGCGATAAGCGAACCAACTGCTTTTGCAGCAGCTACGTTCCCGCCGTACGCATTTTCATTTCTGATAGCCTTTTCGCTGGAGCTTGCTGCTGCCAGTGTCTTATGATTGACGTCGTCAATCAATTGAGCCGAGATATTAGCAAGGCTTCTGAAGACACAAAGTCTGGGGCGATCAGCTGTACCACTGATTTTTTTACGCACTCGCGCATGCTTGCGGAGGCGAATTTTGTTTCGTTCTAGTTTCTTTATCATTTCCTATTCCCCTCCTATTATTTGGCTTTAGCGCCTGTCTTACCTTCTTTAATACGGACATATTCGCCTTCATAGCGTACGCCTTTGCCATGGTAAGCATCAGGTACACGGAAACCACGAATTTTAGCTGCGATTTCTCCGACTAGCTGTTTGTCCGCACCTTTGACGGTAATTCTGTTCTGAGCTGGTACTTCAATGGTGATACCTTTTGGCTCTTCTAACTCGATAGGATGTGAGTAACCGAGACTCAAAACCAGCTTGTTGCCTTGTTTTGCTGCTCTGAAACCGATACCTACGATTTCTAGATTTTTAGTGAAGCCCTCACTTAGCCCAACAACCATATTGTTAATGAGTGAGCGATACAAACCATGCATAGAACGATCTGTACGATCATCTGAAGGGCGTTCGACGGTGATTTCAGAATCAGATATATTGATTTTGAATTCAGGACTAACTGGGGTGCTGAGCATTTCGTTGCCTTTTTTTACAACAATCAAGCCCTCTTCCTGACTGACTTTTATGCCAGCAGGGATTGTAATCGGCATTCTGCCAATACGTGACATATTACATTCCTCCTGCTCTTAAGATTGAGAGCACTTTCGCGCTCTTTTCAGAGTTTCTTTCGATTGGCAAAAGCAAACTCGCGCTTCCCTCTACCAAATATAAGCCAACACTTCTCCGCCAACGTTTTTGTTGCGTGCAACTTTGTCAGTCATAACGCCTTGGTTGGTGGATACAATTGCTATACCCAAACCACCTAAAACGCGTGGCATGTCTTTAGCATTTGCATAGATACGCAAACCTGGTTTAGATATACGTTTGATTCCGGAAATTACCGGTTTTCTGTCCGCATATTTAAGCGTTACGCGGATAATTCCTTGGATCTCATCTTCGATTTTTTCTACTTTGCTGATATAGCCCTCATCCAAAAGGATTTCGGCGATGGACATTTTTATCTTGGATGCTGGGATGTCAACCGTAGGGTGGTTGGCAGCTCCAGCATTACGAATACGTGTCAGCATATCGGCGATAGCATCTGTAATTAACATAGTCTTTCCTCCTTCTGACGCGCTTACCAGCTGGCTTTCTTCACACCGGGAATCTGGCCTTCGTAGGCAAGCTTACGGAAGCAAAGACGGCAGATACCATATTTACGCAGATAAGCATGCGGACGTCCGCAGAGTTGACAACGGTTGTGTGCACGCGTTGAGTATTTCGCATCGCGCCTCGATTTTAGAATCATTGATTTTTTTGCCATGATTAATGCTCCCCTTGTTTCGCGAACGGCATACCAAACTGACGCAACAGTTCACGGCCTTCTTCGTCTGTATTCGCAGTAGTGACAATGATAATGTCCATGCCACGAATTTTGTCGATTTTATCGTAGTCAATTTCAGGGAAAATTAATTGTTCCTTCATGCCAACAGCATAGTTACCACGACCGTCAAAAGAATTAGGGGACAAGCCACGGAAGTCTCTGACGCGAGGGATAGCGATACTGATAAAGCGGTCTAGGAAATCATACATTTTTTCGCCACGCAAAGTCACTTTAACGCCAACTTCCATACCCTCTCTGAGTTTAAAGTTTGCAACTGACTTTTTAGCTTTTGTAATAATTGCCTTTTGTCCGGTAATAATACCTAAATCACGGACGGTATTTTCTACAGCCTTTGAATTTTCACGCTGATCGTTTCCAACACCTACGTTAATGACAATCTTTTCTAGTTTAGGAATCTCCATTACAGACTTGTACTTGAAAGTTTCCTTCATCTGAGGGGCGATCTCAGAATTATATTTTTCTTTTAATCTACTCATGTGATCTCCTCTCTACTTATGATTTTTTAGCTTTTGACATGGTATCAATTTCTTCGTTGCAGGATTTGCAATAGCGGATTTTGGAACCATTGTCTAAAATTTTACGGCCAACTTTCGTAGGCTTTTTGCATTTTTCGCAAACCAACATAACGTTTGAAGCAGCAATTGAGCCTTCTTGCTCAGTAATACCGCCTTGTGGGCTGGTTTGGGTTGGTTTGTTGTGCTTTTGAACCATGTTTGCACCTTGTACGAAGACGCGTGCTTTGACAGGATCAACTTTCAAAACTTTACCGACATGTGCGCGGTCTTTACCGGAAAGCACATAAACGGTGTCGTTAACTTTTACGTGTACTTTTGCCATTTTTTATGCCACCTCACAGTACTTCAGGCGCCAAGGAAAGAATGCGCATATAGTCTTTTTCACGCAACTCTCTGGCGATTGGACCAAAGATACGAGTACCTCTGGGATTCTTGTCATCCTTAATTAGAACACATGCATTCTCGTCAAATTTGATGTAGGAACCGTCTGCTCTGCGGATACCCTTTTTGGTACGTACCACAACTGCTTTGACGACTTCTCCTTTTTTAACTACACCACCTGGTGATGCTTCTTTGACTGAACAAACGATAACATCGCCAATATTGGCATATTTTCTCCACGAGCCACCTAAGACTTTGATGCATTGCAGTTCGCGTGCACCGGTATTATCGGCTGAACGTAGTCTTGATTCAACTTGGATCATTTGGACTTGTCCTCCCTTCCTGACTTATTGTCCTTCGCTTATTTCGCTTTATCGATGATGCGGACAACACGCCAGTGCTTGTCTTTACTCAGGGGACGAGTTTCCATAACACGTACGGTGTCTCCTGCATTGCATTCATTGTTTTCATCATGTGCCTTCATGGTCACCGTGCGTTTGATGTACTTTTTGTACAGAGGATGTCTGATATGCTCTGTAACTGCTACTACAACAGTTTTATCCATCTTATCGCTTTTGACGATACCGACACGGGTTTTACGTAAATTTCTACTTTCGCTCATTTCACCCATTCCTCCATCACTTCTTCGCTGACGCGATTTCACGTTCGCGTATGATTGTTTGGACGCGGGCGAGGTCACGTTTAGCCTGGCTCAACTGGTTTGTATTCTCCAGCTGTTTGGTGGCATGTTGGAAACGAAGCTTGAATAGTTGATCTTTTAATTCACTAAGCTCTTTGACCAATTCGTCAGAAGATTTTTCACGATACTCACTAGCTTTCATTGGCAACACCCTCCTTTGCACGCGTAATCATTTTCACTTTACAGGGCAGTTTGTGCGCGGCTAGACGCAGCGCTTCTTTAGCATCTTCATAAGGAACACCGGAAACCTCAAAAAGGACACGACCGGGTTTTACCACGGCTACCCAGTATTCGGGTGATCCTTTACCGGAACCCATGCGGGTTTCAGCAGGCTTTTTGGTAACAGGTTTGTCCGGGAAGATTTTTATCCAGACACGGCCGCCACGTTTTAGATAACGGTTAATCGCAACACGGGCTGCCTCAATTTGATTCGATTTTATCCAGCAGGGTTCAGTTGCCTGAAGACCAAAGTCACCGTAAGCAAGAACATTGCCGCGGGTCGCTTTGCCTGTCATACGGCCACGATGCACCCTTCTGTATTTAACTCTTTTAGGGAGTAACATCAGGCTTCCCCTCCTTCTTTCAATTCGTTAACAATCTTGCGATTGTTTTTGGCTTTAAAGACTTCGCCTCTATAAACCCAGACCTTACAACCAATTTTTCCATAAGTCGTATTCGCTTCGGCAAAACCATAGTCGATATCGGCACGTAAGGTTTGGAGAGGAATGGTTCCTTCATGGTAGTGTTCCGAACGAGCAATTTCTGCTCCGCCCAAACGACCACTCACTTGAGTTTTAATACCTTTAGCACCAGCTTTGAGAGCACGTTGCATGGTTTGTTTCATGGCACGACGGAAAGAAATACGTTTTTCTAATTGTTGTGCGATGTTTTCAGCAACCAATTGAGCATCCATGTCTGGTGTCTTGACTTCGTTAACGTTAATCAAAAACTCAGTTTTAAACTCTGCTTTTAGCTTTGTTTTTAAAGCTTCGATTCCTGAGCCCTGACGACCAATGATAATACCTGGCTTAGCTGCACGAATGGAGATGACTAATTTTTCATCACCTTTGCGCTCAATCAAGATACGTGATACGCCGGCTTGGAAACATTCTTTCTTAACGAAGGCGCGGATTCTGCTGTCTTCGATGAGATACTTACTGAAGTTTTTCTTATCGGCATACCATGTGGTATCCCAATCTTTAATGACTCCGACTCTAAACCCATTCGGGTGAATTTTCTGACCCATGTTCCGTCCTCCTTACTTTCTTTCCTTAAGAACCACTGTGATATGGCTGGTTCTCTTGAGAATGCGTGTTGCGCTGCCTCTGGCTCTGGGCATGAAACGTTTGATGACCGGGCCTGGGTTGACAAACGCATCTGCGACATACAGCGTGTCGCGCGAAAGTTCATTGTTATTGACGGCATTGGCTTCAGCGGAATGCATCAATTTCTTAATAACTGGTGCGGCATTGCGAGGAGAATATTCCAAAATTGCATATGCTTCATCCAGTGACTTGCCCTTGATGTTACGGATCAGAAGGTTCACTTTAATAGGCGCAATGCGCACATTATTAATGGATGCCTTGCCTTGATCTTTTCCTACGCCTAGAACTTTTCTTTCTTTCTTAGTAAGCGTACGAGGGCGGCTAGATTTAGTGTGTCCCTTTTTATAGAGTTCCAAAATCGCTTCGCGATTCTCCTCCATAAATTGTTTACTCATGTTTTTCTTTTTTAGTTCTTCCACTTGTTAGTTCCTCCCTTTCCGCTTAACGACCCGAGGACTTCTCG
>CAZNNL010000002.1:0-68785 GCA_964574395.1 uncultured Oscillospiraceae bacterium
GTGACAATGACTTTTGACACTTTTAGACAACGCATTTGAAGAGCAGCAACCAAGCTTTTGTAAGCTCAAATTCTAATTGACAAGCCCTATACCTCTGCTTATAATCTACTTTATGCTTTGAGCCAAAAGCACGAACGCGTCTTTAGCTCAGTTGGTAGAGCAACTGACTCTTAATCAGTGGGTCCACGGTTCGAGTCCGTGAAGACGCACCACTAAGAAGCCTGTAAACACTGCGTTTGCAGGTTTTGTTTTTTACAAGAAAAGCGTTGCTAAAATCTCAATAATCGAGCGTTGCGTTTTCATCAATCAAAACTAATGATAAGCACTGGAGTCTTAGAATGAATTTTTATAACCCGTATGCAGCCTGGGGCATTTCTGATCAATTATTTGAAGAAGCGAAAACGCTTGAAATTGCTTTACAGGATTCTCCCGCCTGGAAGCGTAGAGAAGAAATTAAGGCATACAACCAACTGAAAGTAATAAAAGCCTTTCAAGATGCCAGGATCAGCGAAGCCGGTTTTGGTGGAACAACGGGCTATGGGTATGATGATTTAGGACGCGATAGACTGGAAGAGGCTTTTGCCAACGTTATGGCTTGTGAAAAAGCATTGGTGCGTATGCAAATTAGCGCGGGTACCCAAGCAATCGCTCTTGGTTTTTATGGTTTATTGAGACCTGGTGATTTGCTTCTATCCTTAACAGGGCTTCCTTATGACACGCTCTATACAACAATAGGAATTGATGAGGAGGGAAGAAGTCACAAATCTACTGACAATATAGGGTCTTTGGCCGATTTTGGTGTAGACTTCAAAAACGTCCCCCTTATGATAAATGGTAAACCTGACCTGGAAGGTATCAGACTAGCGCTTGAAAAGAACCAGGGCAAAGTACGCATGGCTTTCATTCAGCGTTCTAGAGGTTATAGTGAAAGACCAGCCTTACTAAAAGAAGACATGGTCGCGATGTGCAGACTTGTAAAAGAAGTAAGCCCTGAAACTATAATATTTGTCGATAATTGTTATGGAGAATTTACTGATTACGAGGAGCCCAGTCAGTGGGGTGCGGATTTACTTGCGGGTTCACTCATAAAAAATCCAGGCGGTGGAATCGCAGCAAGTGGGGGCTACGTGTGTGGAAAAGCGTCTCTAGTTGATAAGGCTGCCGCGCGACTCACGGTACCAGGTTTGGGTAGCGAAGTTGGCCCTAGTCTTGGGCAAAATCGCATGCTTACACAAGGTCTTTATCTTGCGCCACATGTTGTTGGTCAATGTTTACATGGTTTAAGTTTTACTGCTGCGATGTTCAGTCAGCATGGAATTGAGACAAGCCCAAGAGCTGATGAGGACCGTGGTGATATTATTCAAGTATTAGAACTTGGTTCAGCCGAGGGTCTGATTAATTTTTGCCAAGGTATACAAGAAGCGTCACCCGTTGACGCCTTTGTTGCTCCCGTCGCAGGCTCGTTACCTGGTTATAGCCACGAGGTTATCATGGCCGCAGGTGCATTCATTCAGGGCTCATCCATTGAGCTTTCTGCCGATGGGCCCATAACACCGCCGTATAGAGTCTATCTTCAAGGTGGTTTAACTTATGAACAAGTAAAATTAGCCACTTTGTTGGCGATACAAGGCAGAAGTGGTCTATAATAAGAGAAATTTGTGGGCCAGCGAGGCGATTTGATGGATCGAAAAAAAACTTCTGGAAAAGATGCTAGAGGTAGAAAAATTAGGTTTTTTAAACCTAAAAAGAATTTGAATATCAAGGTCGGCGGTGAGATAAGCAGTCATGAGCTTCAAGACAGCGCATTCGCCAGACTGGAAGCGATTGAGAAAAAACGTACACGCGTTCGATCGATAGTCCTTGTGCTTAGTGTCGTCTTGGTTATGGCTCTAACCATTGGGGTTGTTAATCTTCTTTTACAGAGGAAGACAAGTAATCCTTCACTCCAATTCCTCATGAGTGACAGGGTAGATGAAAGCTTTGAAGTCAGAGGTATCATTGTGCGTGATGAGACCATGTATTCTGCTGGCTTAAGTGGCATCATTAGACCACTTAAACCTGAAGCTACGAAAGTCGCTAAAGCTGAAAATGTAGCAATGGTACTTTCTCCCGCAATGCAGGACACCTATGAACAATGGAAAGAAGTTGTTAGCGAAATCTCAAAGCGACGTTTAGAGCTTATTGCGCAAGGACAAGGTCAAGGTTCTAGCCAAATATTCTCTGAGACTGATGTGCGTATGATTCCATTAATAAATGATTTACGTAAGGCTAGCAGTTTTGGAACGGTAAAAAATGTTGATTCTGTCCAAAATTCTGTAGATGCACTCGTTTATAGCCGTAACCTGAAACTAGATACAATAACATTTCAAGATCCTACATTAGACGAGTTGCATAAAAAACTTGAGGCTTTAGATTTAGTTTTACAAAAACAAGCCGTATATCTACGGACCGATTCTAGTGGATATATTTCCTATATGAGTGACGGTCTAGAATCCATACTTACGCCGACAAGTCTTAGCAGTCTAAATGAGAGCAATATCAATAAAATATTAAGCGATGGTGAAAACTATAAACCTATATCTGAAAGCGTAAAGCTTGTTGCTCCTGCTTACCGTTTGTCAAAAGGTTCGGGTCAGACTCTTGTATTGTTGGTAAAAGATTTACCCACTAGCTTTTTTGAAATAGGTGAAGGGGCGAGACATATCTCGGTATATTTGCCGCGCGAAAACCTAACTATTGCTGACTGTATTGTTCGCTCAATAAGCGAAGCGAGTGAAGGCACCATATTAAGCGTGACTACAAGTTCTCAAGTAGAAAACCTTATCGATAGGCGTATTATCGAAGGACGCATCATCGTTGATTCAACTTATGGTTATAAGGTTCCCAATGCTGTGCTCCTAAATTACAGACCTTCAACGAGACGAGCTCAACTGATGATTGTTAGTCAAGGCGTTACGAAGCTTGTAGAAGTAAATGTTAGTGCTCAAAACGATCGGTTCTCGGTTGTCCAGGATTTGGAAGGCAATACATTTTTGTCAGAAGGAACCATTTATGTCGAAAACCCACAAGATGTGAAAGAGGGACATCCAATTGATTGATTTAGCAGAGATGCGCCAACGAGCGGAGATACTAAATGAAAAAATTGCCTTAGCTAAGGAGAGGTACAAAGGCGCTAAAATCGGTGACGGAACTGTTGAGATAATCGCTGTAAGCAAATTTCATCCGGTTGAAGCGATTCAAGCAGCGCAATCGTTAGGCTTTACACTTTTCGGGGAAAACAGAGTTCAAGAACTTAGTGAGAAATTAGCTGATTCAAGACTAGAGAACTATAGTTTTGATTTGATTGGCACACTACAAACAAATAAAGTTAAAAATGTTGTTGGGCATGTACGCTTAATTCACTCTCTAGATAGGGATAGTTTATTGAAAGCGATACAGAAGCGCGCTGCGCAACTTTCTATAGAGCAAGACGTATTATTGCAAGTTAATTATTCGGAAGAAGACAGCAAACATGGTGTTAACGACACTCAAGTAAAGGAATTCTTAGAAAAAATTGCTCGCTGTACAAATATAAACTTACGTGGACTGATGACAATGGCTGCTCCTGGACTTAACGAAGCTGAGCAAGACAAGTTTTTTAAAGCGTTTAGAGAGCTATTTGATGAGACGAAAGAATCCTTGCCTGCACAGATTAATCAAAAGCGATTCAACATACTATCCATGGGCATGTCTGAAGACTTTGAAGCAGCTTTAGCAGCTGGAAGTAATTGTATACGTATAGGACGAGCAATATTCGGCGAGAGGATTTAGCCCCTAATAACGATTCTTAATGCCATCACAATTGTTTCTACAACACGTCAGTAGTTTACAATGTCATTACAACGCGATTAAACCGTCACTTTATGCCTTGCGTCAATTTTCCAATGCCTTATAATTTGCCTAAAGATAAACGCTTATGGCGGAGGTAGAAAGTAATGGCAGATTTTTTTAATAAACTCTTTTCCAAGTTCACAAATTATGATGAGGACGATTATGCATACGAAGACGATGTCATAGTTGATGAGCCTACTAAAGATGAAATCAACTTTCAGTCCATTTCCGCTTCTCATGAACAAGAGCCTGCTCGTGGCCCACAGCGGGTTGTTGGCTTTAGACCAAGCAGTAATCAGCAAGTTATCATTGTAGCGCCAACGCAAATTGATGCAGCTCAAGAAATTTGCAATCATATACAAACTGGTAGAACAGTCATTTGTAACTTTGAGAAGTGCGATAGTGCTTCACCACAACGTATTTTAGACTTTATAAATGGGGCAGCCTATGCATTGGGTGGAAGCGTTAAACGTGTTTCTAGCCATATCTTCTTAGTTATTCCTCAAAATGTAGCTCTGATTAATGAGAGTGATAACACCGATGCTAACTTAAGCTTCTTACGCCAAGCTGCACGTTAATCACGCGTTATTCGAAGAAATATAAGTAAATAAAGCCATCATGTCTCCTAAAGGGACCGCAGAAACTGCGGTCCTATTTTTGTGCTGATGTCTTGATGAATGTGACATTAAGGTTACAATGATGTTACGACAGGATGTTGTAAAAATTACATGAATATGTTGTAAAAATAGCATTTATTTATTTTCTTGCTATTAGTATCTGAAAACAATAGAATTTAGGTAATTAAATTTGATAGATTGGAGCATTATTTATGGCTCTCAAAGCAAAATCTTCTGCTGATTCGGTTACTGAACAGACATATCTCATCATGCATAAACATATAAATGGTTTCGGCCGTCTTTTTGGCGGGCAACTCATGCAATGGATAGACGAGTTAGCAGGTATAGTAGCTAGGCGCTATACGCAATCGACTGTCATAACAGCAGCAGTTGATAATTTGCAGTTTAGAAAACCCGTTTGTTTGAACGATATTTTAGTTTTAGTTGGGCGCGTTACTTATGTTGGTTACAGTTCGATGGAAGTTAGGGTAGATTCCTATGTTGAAAGTGTAAATGGTACGCGCAGCCTTATTAATAGAGCTTTTTTAGTGATGGTTTCTATTGACGAAGAGAATAATCCGAAAGAAGTTCCGCCATTACTAATAGAAAATGAAATTCAAGAAGCTGAATGGCAAAGTGGTAAGAAGAGAAATGAACTGAGTAAAATGAGGAGAAAGGAAGGGTATTAAAAATTCGTAAGTTAAGTATACGTCTGTTAGCCATTCTTTTCAGTTTATGTATGTTGCTTGGCATGCTCCTCACTGCTGTTGACTGGGCTTCTTTTTCGAGACCTTTTTATGCGAATAGTTACCGCGCGCTTAACACCGCGGAACACATTGCAATCTCGCAAGAGGATCTCGATGCTGCCACAGAGCAACTACTAGATTATATACAGGCTAAAACGCCAGCACTTGATATTGAGGTTACCCTAATTCTTACTGGTGAAGCAGAAAAAGTAAAAATGTTTAACCAAAGAGAAGTAGACCATATGGTTGATGTTAGAGATTTATATCTTTTAGCCATGCTGGTGCGAAATGTTCTGTTTTTTGTTGCGGCTGTATGTGTATTTGCATTGCTGCTCATTTTTAGAAAGAACCGTACAAAGGAAGATTTTAAGAGCTTAAAGCAAGGATTATTGCTTGCTCTACTTGTCTTTTTGGGCATACTACTTGCAATCGGCGCATATGCTGCACTTGACTTCAATGCTTTTTGGACACGCTTTCACCTTTTATTTTTCAGCAATGACCTGTGGATACTGAATCCTTTGACCGATAGACTCATTATGATGGTGCCTTCGCCATTCTTTTCTGCATTGGTGAAGAAGATAATACTGACCGCATTGCTTGCACTAATTGTTTACAATGTTTTAGCCTTCAGCTTGAGCTTTTTACTTGAGAAATATTCATTGAAAAGGACTAACAAAGAAAGGGAAATGGTTAACTGATGTTTTGTATTTTTGATTTAGATGGAACCTTATTAGATACACTTTCAGACCTCGCTAATGCCCATAATATGGCATTAAGTAAGCGAGGATTAATGCCCATTGATACAAATCGTTATCGTTTTTTAGTAGGCAAAGGTTTGAGAAATCTATGCCATCAGACGCTAAGCATACAAGATGAGCAGTACCCCAATCTACCGGAAGAACAGCAAACATTAGCATTAGAGGAGCACTTACATAGTTTTCAACAAATTTATCAGGAGCATCTGATGGATGAAACCGTGCCCTATGCTGGAATCTACGCATTACTTGATTCACTCAAGGAAAATAAGATAGATATTGCTGTTCTATCTAATAAGGCCGATGCCTTAACTAAAAAGTTGATCACACATTTTTTCCCAAACAACACATTTCTCTTTATTGAAGGAATGAACGCAGATTGGCCGCGCAAACCTGATGCAGCATTCGTGCTTGAATTATGCTCTAAATACGCTAAATCACCCACAGAAACGTATTTCATAGGAGATACCTCAACAGATATGCAAACCGCCGTAAACGCAGGATTTAGGCCAATAGGGGTAAGTTGGGGCTTTCGCAGTCGCGAAGAGTTATTAGAGCACGGGGCTGCTGAGGTTTTTGATACAGCTGAAGAGTTATCCCGATATTTGGTAAACAGGTAAAGACAAGATGCAAGACCTTGCCCCTATCGTATCAAAAGCAGAAACAAAGGCGAAAATGCCCCTCCGAACACTACGTTTGCAGCTTGTTTGGCTTATTCCCCTGATATTTTATCTCTTGCAAATCTTTCTAATAAAAAACGAACGCTGGGGTGATTTTTATGCTAGGCATGTTTTTCCTCTACTAAGTGCGCCTCTAAGAGTGGTGATTTCTTGGATTCCAATCTCATTTCTGTTTCTAACTGCGGTATTTGTTTTGCCAAGCTGTGTAATATTTTTGTTTTATAAATTATGGAAAATCCTACGAAACAAGACAGGGCGAGCAATTATGCTTAAACGCCTAGCGTATCGTGTCTTAACTGTGCTGGCGATTCTATATGTCGTCTATATGCTTATGCACGGCTTTAATTTTGCTAGAAGACCAATAGCTGATATCTTGGCTTTGGAGACCAAACCTCGCACAGTAGAGGAACTATATGACGTGACCCTCAAGTTGGCAGAATTGGCGAATTTTGAAAAAAGCAATCTGCCGCATGACGATGAGCGCAAGCTCCTGCTAACTGATTCGCGTAATGCATATTTAAGTAAGGCTGCAATAGCGTTGCCAGGAATTTATCCATCCACCTTTGTTCGCCCAAAAGCGGTACCATTATCTGAGTATTGGTCATACACGAATATTACTGGCATGTATTTTCCGTTTTTTATAGAAGCGAATGTCAACGCTGACACCACATCAGATGAGTTCTTGTTTTCGGCATTGCATGAAATTGCCCATGTTCAGGGGTTTGCCAAAGAAGATGAGGCTAATTTCATGGGTTTCTATTCTGGTAGTAGACACCCACTGGCCGAGTACCGCTATGCGGCGTATTTGAATGCCTTCATCCACTGTTACAATCGTTTGGCCGATACTTCTCCAGAGTTTGCCTCAGTTGCTTGGCAAAAACTAAGCCCCCATACCCAAGCCGACATTAGAGCGCGCAATTTATATTGGGATAAGTTTAAGGGACCAATCGAGGAGCTAAGCACAAATATCAATGATTCTTTCCTGAAAGCAAATTTTCAAGAAGCAGGAGTAGAAAGTTACGGAATGGTAGTGGACTTACTTTTGGCTTATTACGACAAGGAGCTTACGATTGATTAAAGTAATTCTTCTGCTTGCTGCTCAGCAGCGCTTCCCAGTTGACGGTATTAGAGATATCATGCGCTTATTTTACGGTGTTGCCAAATTTATACAGCTGTCCGATACAGAATTGCACTATGAGGTAGAGGAGAAGTACACCCTAGCATGCGGACAAATTGAAAATATGGCGTTTAGCGTGTGTTTGCCCAAAGAACATGTAGCCACAAAAGACATATTAAACCTCTTTAATGAGCACCAACAAGAACTGGAAAGTAAAGGCCAAATCATCTCTCTTGACCAGAATGAAACGCCAAAAGTCGCTGCACGTAAAATTAAGCGAAGCTTTTACAATTGTCTTTCCAATATCACTGGCAAAAAGTTCCCCTGGGGCTCACTGACCGGCATTCGTCCAACCTATGTTGCCAATGAGTACTTGACGCAAGCTTGGACAAGAGAAGAAACAATAAGACTGCTTGAATCTGAGTATCGTGTGCATCCAGACAAAGCCACCTTAGCAGTCGCTGTCGCCTTAGCTGAGCAAAATATTATTTACGCACAGAATAAAAATGGTGTGCATATTTACATACATGTGCCCTATTGCAGGACGCGTTGTTCCTATTGCTCTTTTACCAATACGGACTCGATTAACCCAAGTGCTCAGGAGCTCGATGCCTATCACAGGGCTTTGTTATTTGAAATGCACGAGACATTATCTAAATTGACTATGTCTGTAAACAGCATTTATATTGGCGGCGGAACACCGAGTATCTTTAGTGCAGAGCAATTAGATGAATTGTTGAATTGCTTGAATAGCTATGTGCCACTGGAAAAAGTGAAGGAAATCAGCTTTGAGGCTGGCAGAAGCGATAGCGTGGATCAAGAAAAACTAGAACTATTATTTGGCTGGGGTATAACGCGCATTTGTGTTAACCCTCAAACTATGAGAAATACTACACTAGACCGAATTGGTAGACCGACTACAAGCGAAGACGATAAAGCCACTTTTCTTATGGCAAGAACTGTTGGGTTTGAAAATATAAATATGGATTTAATCGCCGGTTTAAGTGGTGAAAGTGTTGAGGATTTTTCATATAGTCTTGATGAAGTGCTTAAGTTAGGGCCTGAAAGTATTACGGTTCACGCTTTGGCGCGCAAGCGTAAATCTGATTTAGACATGCTTATTAATCAGTACACGAATAAAGACGACGCATGTAGACGAGAAGATGCACGACTCTTGAAAGAAGCACTCGGCCAAGCCAATGCTGAGGTAGAAAAAATGCTAGGTTTGGCCAGAAAGAAACTGGAAGCTGAGGCATACTTGCCCTATTATCTCTACCGTCAAAAAGACGGTGTTGGCGGACTTGAAAATGTTGGATATGCTAAAGAAGGTTTTGCCTGTATTTATAACGTCTGTATGATGAATGATGTCCAGTCTGTTATAGCTTTCGGTGCTGGAGCTATATCAAAGAAGGTGAGTGAGCTGAGAACACTCCGCTGTCCAAACGTAAACTCTGTTAATGACTATTGTTCCAAAGCAAGCCAAATGGTTGAACGAAAGCTGGATTTTTTCCAATTGTAGAACTGAATTAGATTAAAGTTCTGCAAAGTGCCCATATTTGCTTGAGCAATTTTCGACTTCTCGTTAAAATGAAAACACATCGATTATGAAAAGAGTGTATTAGCGTGCCCAAAAACAGTTCAACTGAGTCAGGTGCAGCTCGGGTCAACTATATCCTAATTGGCATGCCGGCTTCCGGAAAGTCCAGCCTAGGTAGAAGACTCGCCAAGCAACTGAATCTACGTTTTATAGATACAGATAATTTATTGCAGACTGAAACCGGACATGGTCCGAGTGGATTAAACGCCGCAATGAGTTTTGAAGAATTTATTCGAACGGAAGAACAAACTGTTCTTAAACTAGAGGGTAAAGGCATGGTCATTGCGACCGGGGGCTCTGTGGTATATGGAAAAAAGGCCATGCAGCATCTTAAGCAACTAGGAACTGTTATTTACCTTGAGGATTCACTATATAAAATCAGGCAACGTGTGGGGGGGTTAGCGGAACGCGGTGTTATTTTAAGGCCAGGCCAAAGTTTCGAAAGTTTGTACCATGAACGCACACGACTCTACCGCCGATACGCAGATGTGATATTTAATAATCGAAGACTAAATCCTAACCAAGCCGCTAAACTGCTAGGAAATCTTTTGCATTTTATTGATCAAGGCTAGCATTATCTTAAGGAGTTGACGCATCGTATGGCAAAACTAAACTATTTCGCAGTAATAGACGTGGGTTCAAATGAACTACAATTGAAAATTGCTGAATATGGCACAGGTACAGGCGGTCGTCTTAAAGTTGTAGAACGCTTGCGCGGTGCGTTAGCACTAGGTGAAGATACATACGAAACTGGTACGATCAGTGATGCTTACATCAGAAGAACCATAGAGATATTAAGTGGTTTTAAATTAAAACTTTCTGAATACGGCATTGCTTCTTGCCGCGTTGTTGGGACCTCCGCGGTGCGCGAAGCAAACAATCGAGACTATGTATTGAATCGTGTCTCTCAAGCAACAGGTTTCCATATCGAAATTTTAGATCATCCCATGGAGAGTGCATGGCGCTTAATAGCCATGCTAGAGAGCCTAAAAGACTTTCCAGAACTAGATGACAAGAACCTTCAAGTTATCGACATAGGAGCAGGTTCTGTACATTTAAGTTATTTTTCTAAAGGACGGCTTGTTTATAGCCAGAGCGCTTTATTAGGAGCTCTGCGCATGGTCGGCATCTTGGAGCAGCTTCATTTGGCTGCCATAAAACCTCTTGATGCTTTCGAATTGTTTTTAGATGTTGAATTGAAAGAAATCAAAGACAGCCAAGAGAGTGCCAAGCAAGCAGATGGTTTAATTGTGATAGGTAGTGAGACACAATATTTGAAGCGCATGGCGAATCTAAAACGAACGGATTCGTATATGAGCCCTGAAGCTTTCGAAGACGTATTCACGCAACTTAAGCAATTAAAAGCAAGAGATCTAACGCTTAAATACGGGATACCTCCTGAAAGCTGCGATCAAATGTTGCCGGCGGCAGCTATCGTCAAGAAGTACTTAAATTTTCTTGGAGCTAAAACGCTCTATTTACCTAATGCTGATCTTTGTCGCGGACTCTTGTATGAACATATTTCTCGTAACCTACGCTACAAATTAGTCAAAACGGTTGAAGAGATTGTTCTTTCACAAGCCGCTGAACTTGCACTTCGCTTCGACGTTGATCTAGAGCATGCAACACGTGTTGAGAAAAACGCTTGCATGATTTTCGACAGTATTAAAAAAGCGTTTGGGCTAACGGCAAGGCAAAAACTATATTTGCAGATTGTCTCACGCTTAATGCACGTGGGTGGATTTATCCGACATCCTAGACATGGCAGCATGTCGTATAGCATTATTAAGGACTTGGAACTTTTGGGGATTACCCAAAAAGAACGCCAACGTATGGCGCGCATGGCTGAATTCACCAATGAAGTCTACAGTCCTAGGCGTAGTGATATGTTGGAATTACCGGGTGAGCTTAGGCAAGAAATCATCTGTTTGGTGGCTATTTTAAGAATTGCCGAAAGCTTAGATAGTTCTAAACAAGGACATCTTGAATTAACACGTTGCCGGATTAAAAACGATATACTTCAAATTTATTATAAGGAACTAGCCGAGACCCAGTTGGAGCAGTTCTTTTTGCCACAAAGAAGCCAATTGTTCCAAGAAGTTTTTGGACTTCAATTGCAGTTGGTAAAGGAGAAATGATATGGCAGTTAAAAAGAAAAGCAGACCAAATAACGTTAAGCAAGCGGTGACACCTCAACAAAAAGAAGAGAAAAGACTTCAAAAGTCACGGAAGTTGTTAAAGGAACGCTTAAGTAGCCGTCAACATGTGAGTTTTGTGCCACCAAGTGATTATTCCAAGAACCCAGCTTTTATCAATCGAGAACTTAGTTGGTTGCAGTTTGATTTGCGTGTTTTACAGGAAGCAAGAGATCGCCAAAACCCTCTCATGGAGCGCCTTAGCTTTCTTTCCATTACTGCTAACAACCTAGATGAGTTTTTTATGGTCCGAGTCGCATCCCTCAAAGATATGTACAACGCGGATTATGAAGGTGTAGACATCGTTGGTTTGACACCTTTGGAACAATTGAAAGCAATCTCCGAGCAAACACATGCTTTGATGAATCTGATGTACTCAACATATTCTAGGACGATTTTACCAGCTTTGAAAAAAGCAGGCATTTATGTCCTGCAGCCTGAACAACTAAGCGCTGCACAAATTAGTGAGTTGAAGGACTATTTCGATCAGACCATTTACCCGATTTTGACGCCTATGGCTGTAGACAGCGGTCGACCTTTCCCTTTAATTAATAACAAAAGTTTGAATATTTGTGCAATGCTTGAGCGTGAAGGTGATGAAGAAGAATTGAAGTTTGTTACCATTCAGGTGCCCGGAGTAGTGCCAAGACTCTACCGTTTCCAGACAGAAACGGAGCTTGAAGAATTTGATGGAGATGAGGGTAGTGAAGCCGACCTTGATCAGCTTGATGCCGAGCCTACTCCTGTAGTCAAGTATGCCTTTATTACGCTTGAAGACATCATACGCTTATTTTTGCCAGACTTATTCCCAGGGATGAAAATATTGGCTCAGGGTGTTTATCGTATTTTACGTAATGCTGACTTGGAAATAGATGATGAAGATGCTGCTGATTTGTTGATTGAAATAGAAAAACAAATAAGGCTCAGACGATGGGGTGAGGTGATCAGGCTTGAAGCAGAAGCAGGTATGGATTATCGCTTACTGAGTAGGCTTTTGCCAAACTTAAAAGTAGACGAAGAAGACGTGTATTTGTTTGACGGACCCTTAGACCTTACTTACTTGAGTAAAATACGAGGCGATTCTGCTTTGAAACAGCACAGCCAGTGGTATTATCCGCCCTATACGCCTCAGATTCCTCATCAATTGGAAGCAAGGCGGGCGAGTCTTTTAGCTAAAGGTGTTGAAGATGCGGATATTTTTGATTTGATCAAAGAGGGTAGCATTTTTATGCATCATCCTTACGACTCATTTGACCCTGTTCTGGAATTCATCCGGGAAGCAGCAACGGACCCGAATGTCTTGGCCATTAAGCAGACACTCTATCGCATTAGTGGCGACTCTCCAATTATTGGCTACCTGGAAGAAGCCGCAAAAAACGGCAAACAAGTCCTCGTGCTAGTCGAACTTAAGGCTAGGTTTGATGAAGAAAATAATATTCATTGGGCTAGACGACTTGAAACTGCAGGCTGCCATGTAATTTACGGTTTGGTAGGGCTCAAAACACACAGCAAAATCACGCTCGTTGTACGTCAAGAAGCAGACGGCATTCGGCGCTACCTGCATCTGGGTACCGGCAACTACAATGACCAAACCGCAAAACTTTATACGGATATGGGTTATTTCGTTTGTAATAGCGAAGTCGGTGAAGACGGTACAGAATTCTTCAACATGCTTTCCGGATTTGCAGAACCAGATTATTGGAATGCATTAGTCGCCGCTCCGCTATGGCTGAGAGGCACCTTTGAAAAGCTGATTGAACGCGAGATTTTGCAGGTAAAAGAGGGCGGAGTTGGTCACATACGGGCAAAGATGAACTCTTTAGTCGACGAAGATATGATTAAGCTGCTTTATAAGGCATCTCAAGCAGGCGTAGAAATCGATTTGATCGTTCGTGGCATCTGTTGCTTGCGTCCAGGTGTTCCAGGACTCTCAGACAACATTCGTGTGCGCTCGTTAGTTGGACGTTATTTGGAGCATGCTAGAATTTTCTGGTTTTATAATGCTGGCAAAAAAGAAGTCTACCTCGCTTCCGCCGACTGGATGACCCGCAACCTAGACAGACGCGTCGAGCTCATGTTCCCGATCTTTGAAGAAGAGTGCGTTGCGCTTGTTGAGGAGGTTCTAGACGTTCAAGAAGAAGACACCATCCGCGCTCACTTGATGCAAGCTGACGGAAGCTATAAAAAGCCTGACCGCCGTGGAAAGGCCTCGCTCGACTCACAAATCCAAAGTTCCAAGTGGGCTGTGGAACGCGCACCCAAACCAGCGGACGTCATGGAAACAAGAATCTTTGTTCCCGCGACAAGCATTTAGCTTTGGTAGATATTCACTTGGGATTTGACCATTGGCGATTGAGCGGTGGATTATATTAAATCGGTGGACTATATTAAATTGACAAAAAATCAACCTGTGTGATGATTTTAAACCGTAGACCCTAAATAATTGTCAAAAATGCAAGTTGTACGAACAATATTGGCCTTCTAAGGCCCAAAACCCCCCGATTTCCGTCGTACAACTTGTATATTTGACGAAAAAAACTATCAAATTTGATTTGCCGACGTACAAGCTGTTTTATTGTCAAATTTTCACTGCTATTCAAGATTAGAACAGTATTTGTTAACTCGCCCCCCTTGTTTTTATTGACAAACTGCGCTAGAATTTCAAAGGCAAAAGCAATTGCAGGTGTAGTTTAGTGGTAGAACTTCAGCCTTCCAAGCTGACCGTGTGGGTTCGATTCCCATCACCTGCTCCAAGAAACGGCGACAGCGTCGCCGTTTACAATTTGGGTCTATAGCTCAGTTGGATAGAGCAACAGCCTTCTAAGCTGTGGGTCGCACGTTCGAGTCGTGCTAGGCTCACCACCAAAAACTAGGGTCTAACAGCCCGAAAAGCCCACTACGGTGGGCTTTTCTTATGTCCAAACAAAGGTTTTATATGCGACTAGCCAGCCTGTTTTATTTTTTCAACTTAACAAACTTATTCAGCGTACACTTGTTTTGCTCTTATGTGAGTGCAAAGTCCAGAAGAGAAGTACAACAGAGACAATAACGAATAGTGGCATCATGCCCATCCCAATGACACCAGAACTAGGATTAGGCTGTGCGCTTAAGTTTTTTAGATTCTCAAAAGAGGACTCGAAAACAAGACTAAACTGTGTAAAATGCTCGCTATCAATAGTGAAGCGTATGCCTAATGGGATAAAAACCATGGCAGCGAAGGCTAAGATTTGCTGAGCAAAGTATAGGATGAAATAAACAATGATAGGGCCACCCACGCCTAGATGGTGGAAACGAGATTCACTGCCTTTAGCTACACTGAAAAAGATACTAATTAACAGACTAAATGTAGTGAATAGTAAAAGTGCAAGAACAAGTAACCATGTTACAAGGCTGAAGTTAAAGTTAAAATTCGCATGTATTAGCTTCCCAGCCATAGCGTAAGAGACACCAAAGGGTAGGCCCACCATACTGGTGGCTAAGGTAAATCTTATGAAGTTGTAAATCATTGGTATTAGAAATAAGAAAGACATGAGCTGGACAAAATAAGCCACGAGAAATTTTGAAGCGAAGATTTTAGCGCTACTCGCAGGTATAGTATGTGTAAAGTATGCCTCTTGCCCTGCCATCGTGCGATAATAGCGCATCGTAATGATGATGGTAGGTCCCAAGCCCATAACAAGGAACGTTATTATGCTTGTTAGGGTAGAAAATACATTTAGAACACTATTCTGAAACAAGAGGCCTACTAAGGATAAACAGTAGATTAAGATGATGCCTCCCCAAATACTGCGTAAACTTTTCCAAAGTTGTTTGACTTCAAAACGCACTAGTTTGTTAAACATGCGAATACCTCCCTAAAGTATTGATCGATGCTTTTATTTTGTTCTTGACGCAAGCTGTCTGCATCCTTATGTAAAATTACTCGCCCCTTGTCTAAAAATATTACTTCGTCCAATATGTTTTCCACATCAGCTATGAGGTGTGTGGAGATAAGCATCAGGGAATCTTCAGAAAAATTACGGATGATGCCTTCTAGAATAACGCTACGGGCGGCAGGGTCGACACCTGAAATCGGCTCATCTAGGAAGTATATTTTAGCTTGTCTAGACATCGCCAAGGCGATTTGTAGCTTTTCTTGTGTGCCCTTTGATAATTCTTTGATGCGCTTACCTTTTTCAATCTGAAAAAATTGAAGCATCTCTTCAGCTTTAGTAAGATCGAAATCAGAGAAGAAGTCGGCATACTGGCTAAGCACCTCGTAAACAAAATTATTTTCATTTAAACTGCTTTTCTCTGGCAAAAAAGACACTAAAGCCTTCGTTTGAACTCCGATTCTCTGTTGAAAAATTTCAACTTTGCCTTGATAGTCACTTGTAAGCCCGGCAAGAATTTTTAAGAGTGTTGTTTTGCCACAACCATTCGGCCCGAGCAGACCAACAATTCTCCCGCTCTGAATCTGAAGATTAACGTCAAGTAGAGCTGGCGTTTTTCTATAGTATTTTGAAACATTTGTAATCTCTATACTATTGGACATGATTATTTTTTCCCTTCTCCAACCAGTTTTTGGTAAACATGCTCAGGCTTTCATTTAGACTTAAACCTAACTCAGATAAATCTTTGATACAGTCCTTTAGCTTTTCCTCTGCTAGTTTTTCGCGTGTTACAGCGATTAGCTTGTTATCGTTCGTGATAAAGCGACCACTGGTACGCTCCGATTGTGCCAAACCATCGCGTTCTAACTCGGCTAGTGCACGCTGTACGGTGTTGGGGTTTACGCCAAATTCAAGCGCTAAATCGCGTACCGAAGGAACTCTTGATCCGGCCTCCCATTGGGAAGAAGCGATGAGTTTTCGGAAATGGTTCAATAATTGCAGGTAGATAGGGCTATTGCTGTCAAATGCGTATCCCATGCGCAACTCCTTTGTCTTACTGTATTAATCGATTAGTACAATCACACAATAAAGCAATAAAAACTTGATGTCAATAGCTTAGAAAATAAAAACAAAAAACGCCCATCTTTCGATGAGCGCTTTCTATTTCCAGTGGATTTTTTAGAGCGAGTTGTATGCTTATTAAAGCATTTTCTTGAATTCGTCAGCCACGCTTTGTACTTGTGTACCGATGATGACTTGGACTGAAGTTTTGCTAGGACGAACAACGCCAGCAACGCCAGCTTGTTTGATCTTTTTCTCGTCTACTAAGAGGTTGTCTTTTACTTCGAGACGCAAACGCGTAATGCAGTTTTCAGCTGAAGTTACGTTATCTTTACCGCCAACGGCAGAGAGGATAGCAGCAGCGACTTCAGTGAAGTTATCGTTTGCAAGAACTAAAGCTTCTTCGCCAGCAGTCTCATCGTCGTCTTCACGACCAGGTGTTTTGAGATTGAAAGCTTTGATAACGGCATAGAAAATGACAAAGTAGAGAATTCCAACAACAATACCAATTGGGATAATCATCCAAGGATTGACAGCGCCTGGTGCTTTAAAGCTTAGGAACCAGTCAACAAATCCGGCGGAGAAGTTAAAGCCAGAGCGGACGGGTAAGAGTGCACAGACGATTGCTGACAAACCTGTTAGCAGTGCGTGAATGAGGTAGAGACCAGGGGCTAAGAACATGAAAGCAAATTCCAGAGGTTCGGTGATACCCGTAAAGAATGAAGCCAAAGCAGCGGAGAAGAGCAAACCAGCTGCGATTTTCTTTTTGTTTTCTTTAGCAGTAACATACATGGCTAATGCTGCACCAGGTAAACCGAACATCATGACTGGGAAGAAACCTGTCATGTAGATACCAGTAACAGATGTACCAGTTCCTGCGCCTGATGAGGCAATACCGGTAACAACTTCGGAGAATGGTTGGAGGTCTGGACCCCAGAAACGACCGATGTCATTGATGTTGGCTACGTCAAACCAGAAAACGCTGTTGAGCGCGTGGTGTAGACCGACGGGGATGAGCAAACGGTTGAAGAAGGCATAGATACCAGCACCAATGGGGCCGAGTGAAATGATGCCTTTGCCGAAATTGACGAGTGCGCCGTAAATTACGGGCCAAGCTAAGTACATGGGAACACAAACGAGTAAGGTTGTGAAAGCTGTCATAATGGCGACTGAGCGTTTGCCGCTGAAGAAGCCAAAAGCAGGATGTAATTTAACTTGATGGAATTTGTTGTACATGGCACCACCGATTAAACCGGAGAGGATACCTGTAAATTGTGTATTGATTTTACCAAATGCAGCAGGGACCTCGACGCCTTCGCCGAGATACAGGCCAACTGCGCCTGCAGAGAGAACAGTAGTTAAGGTTAAGAAAAAAACTAAACCAGCCAAACCTGCTGTTCCGTCATTGTCTTTGGACATACCGACAGCCACACCGACTGCGAATAGCCATGACATGTTATCGATAATTGCTCCACCGGCTTTTAGCAGAATAGCGCGAGCATGTTATTTGCACCCCAACCAGTTGGGTCAATCCAGTAACCAATACCCATGAGAATAGCTGCGACGGGCAGCGCTGCGACAGGGAGCATTAAGGATCTTCCCAGTCTTTGCAGATACTTCATCATAAAAGAAACCCCTTTCATTTTGCGGAACCTTTCGCGCTTGTTGAAATTCGCGATATGCCCACCACTGGTAAATTAAGAGCATTCGCCATGGCATATAGACAAATGAATTCACTTGCAAGATGCCATCATAATAAAAGCTGATAGGATATAACAAAATTAGAAAAGACTGCAAACCCCCTACAGCTCCTCTTTTTATCGCATAGCAAGCAAGGCAAGTCAATTGATTTTTTATTACAAAATCAGTAAAAAAATTGCCTTCTTTAAGAAAATACAAAAAACACGTTGAATGCCATCAAAATTCGCATTCAACGTGCTTATCAAAATGACTAAATTGTGGTGGACTTAGTTTTTCTTAACGGTCATGACAATAGCGTCGGTAGAGACAGTTTTGCCAAAATCATCTTTATTAATTTCAATAGCAGAAAAGTCCCCTTTGTTCGTCAAAATCATGGGTGTAATTAAGTTATAGCCTTTAGCAGTTAAAGCGTCCAAATCAAATGAAATAAGTAAATCGCCTGCCTTGACCTGATCGTCAACTTTGACATGTGCCGTAAAGCCAGCGCCATTTTCTTTTACGGTATCCAGACCAATGTGGAAAAGCAGCTCTGCGCCACCTGTCGTTGTCAAAGCGACCGCGTGAAGGGTATCAAAAACGAGGGTCATGACACCATCAGCAGGTGCATATAATTTTCCCTCCGTAGGCATAATTGCAATTCCAGGACCTAACATTTCTTCGGCAAAAGTAGGGTCTGGTACTTCTTGCACTGCTAAAAAAGTGCCCTTTAGTGGCGCATACAGCTTTTCGCCCTCATCTTTTGCAAACATCTTTTTTAAACCTTTAAACATGGTGGTGTACCCCCGTCTTAAATTTGTTTATTTAACTTGAATGTACTGACAGATTGGAGCCTTGTCAATCTTTTTAAGGAAAAAAAGTTAGATTCTCGTAACTTCCTTGCTAAGGGGCTATGCTAGACTGTATAGGTTAAGAAACAATGGGGGATTTTCAATGGTTCGCAAAGTTAAATACGATAATGACAGTATTTCTGCATTAAAAGGTGCAGATCGCGTACGCTTACGCCCCGCCGTCATTTTCGGCTCAGATGGTATTGAAGGATGCCAACATTCATTTTTTGAAATTCTTTCAAACTCTATAGACGAAGCACGTGAAGGACACGGCGACACGATAAAGGTAAAACGCTACCTTGATGGTTCGATGGAAGTCGAAGATTTTGGGCGTGGAATTCCTTTGGACTACAACTCGAAGGAAGAACGCTTTAACTGGGAACTTGTTTACTGTGAGTTATATGCAGGTGGAAAGTACCGCAATAATACTGGTGAGAACTATGAATTTAGCTTGGGTCTCAATGGGCTTGGCGCAACAGCTACGCAGTATGCTTCACGTTGGTTTGATGTAACGGTATGGCGTGATGGCTTTAAGTACAGCTTGCATTTCGAGCGAGGTGAAAACTTGCTTGGGCTTCAAAAAGAAGACTTCCGTGGAAGAAGAACGGGTACTTTACAGCGCTGGCTTCCGGACAGAGACGTTTTTACGGAAACGCAGATTCCTTTGTTATATTTTCAGACGGTACTGAAACAACAAGCCATAGTCAATAAAGGTGTTAAATTTGTCTTTAAAGATGAAATCGAAGGTATTGAAGAAGAATACCTCTATCCTGAGGGGATTTTGGGCTATGTTGAAGAACTCGATCAGGAGAACGGCTTGAGCAAGCCTGTCTATCTTGAAACTGAGGGGAGAGGCAGAGATCGTTCGGATAAAGAAGATTATAAAGTGAAGGCGGAGCTCGCTTTTGCCTTTAATAATAACGAAAATTTGACGGCGTTTTTCCATAACTCGAGTTGGTTGGAATATGGTGGTTCGCCTGATAAAGCGGTTCGTCTTTCTTTTGTCAACGTCTTTGATCGTTTGGCAAAAGAACGCAATAAATACAAGGCCAATGAAAGTAAAATTGCCTTCGGAGACATCGAAGACAGTTTAATTATTGTTATCAACTCATTTTCGACGCAAACCTCATATGAGAACCAGACTAAAAAAGCCATCAATAATAAATTTATTCAAGATTTCTTGAATGAATTTTTACGGGAGCACTTGTCCATTTGGGCTACAGAAAACTACCAAGAATCTGAAAAGGTTTTAGAACAAATTCTGGTCAACAAACGCAGTCGGGAGTCAGCTGAGAAACAGCGCCTCAATTTAAAAAAACAATTGATGGGCAGAATGGATCTGACCAATCGCGTTAAGAAATTCGTCGATTGTCGCACCAAGGATGTGACGCGTCGTGAACTTTACATAGTTGAAGGAGATTCAGCTTTAGGTTCCACTAAAATGGGCCGCGATTCAGAATTTCAAGCGATCATGCCTGTTAGGGGTAAAATCCTTAACTGCTTGAAAGCGGATTTGAATGCGATATTTAAGAATGAAATTATCACAGACCTCATTAAGGTGTTGGGCTGCGGTGTCGAGGTAAGCAGTAAACAAAACAAGGATATCTCGTCCTTTGATTTGAACGCTTTACGTTGGAACCGAATTATTATTTGTACGGATGCAGACGTTGATGGTTTTCAAATTCGTACGCTGATCTTAGCGATGTTTTATCGCCTTATCCCTACATTGTTGACTGAGGGTAAAGTCTTTATTGCGGAGTCCCCACTCTTTGAAATTAGCCTGCGCCGTGACAAGGATGAGCGTACCTTTTTCGCCTACGATGAGCGTGAGAAAACAGAGCTTCTCAAGCGTTTTGGCAGTGATAAGGTCAATATTCAACGTTCCAAAGGCTTGGGTGAGAACGAACCAGAGATGATGTGGGAAACCACCATGAATCCCGCGTCTAGGAGATTAATAAAGGTTTTACCTACAGATGCGCTTGAGACGGCGCGTGTCTTTGACTTGCTCTTGGGTAATGACCTCAGCGGTCGCAAAGAGCATATAGAAAACAATGGGCATCTCTATTTAGAAATGTTGGATTTGGCTTAATTAATAGCTGGTTTCAGTGAGCGGCAGAAAATAACTAGCAAAAGTAAAGGGAATTATGGCAAAGAAAAGCAAAGAAACACCAATACCGGAACAAGACGAAGCACATATTCAACAACAGGCTATTACAGATACGCTTGAAACCAACTACATGCCCTATGCAATGAGCGTCATTGTTTCCCGTGCTATCCCTGAAATTGATGGGTTCAAACCAGCACATCGCAAGCTACTCTATACTATGTATAAAATGGGACTTTTAGGCGGTTCAAGAACGAAGTCCGCCAACATTGTTGGTCAAACAATGAAGCTTAACCCTCACGGCGACCAAACTATATATGAAACGATGGTTAGATTAACGCGGGGAAATGCTGCCCTCTTACATCCATACATTGATTCTAAAGGTAACTTTGGCAAACAGTACTCACGGGATATGGCGTATGCGGCACCACGTTATACAGAGGCAAAACTAGATAAGTTTTGTGAAAACATTTTCAATGATATCGATAAAGACGTTATTGAGATGGTGGATAACTATGATGGAACCATGAAGGAGCCCTTGCTTTTGCCAGCAGCCTTCCCTTCCATACTAGTTAATGCCAATCAAGGTATCGCCGTCGGCATGGCCAGCAATATTTGTTCCTTTAATTTAAGAGAAGTCTGTGAAGCCACCATTGCGTACATTAAAGATCCTGCTTGTGACTTACTAGAATACATGCCCGCACCGGACTTTTCGGGTGGCGGGGAATTAGTTTATGACATGGCGGAAATGGCAGAGATTTATAAAACCGGACGCGGTTCTATGAAGCTTCGGGCGCGTTACCGTGTTGATAAAGCGAATAGTTTGATTGAAATTTTTGAGATTCCCTATTCGACCAACGTTGAGACAATAATTGAAGACATTACTGCACTCGTTAAGAGTAATAAGATAAAAGATATCGTAGATGTACGCGATGAAACGGACTTGAATGGCTTAAAGGTAACTATTGATTACCGTAAGAATGTCGATCCGGAGCAGTTGATTCAGCGTTTGATTTTGCTAAAGACGCGCTTACAAGACACTTTTTCCTGCAATTTTAATATTTTGATTAATGGGACGCCACGCGTACTGGGAGTGAAACAAATCATCGCCGAGTGGTTATCTTTCCGCAGACAGTGTGTGCGTCGTGGCTTAGCGCATGATTTACAAAAGAAACAAGAGCGCCTTCATTTGCTCAAAGGTCTTGAGAAGATTCTGCTAGATATTGATAAGGCGATTGCCATTATCCGCAAAACAGAAAAAGACGTAGATGTCATTCCAAACCTCATGGAAGGTTTTGAGATTGATGCCTTGCAAGCTGAGTACGTGGCAGAAATTAAATTGCGTCATCTAAATAGACAATATATTTTGCAGCGTATTGCAGATATCAAAAAACTTAAAACAGAAATTAAAGCAATTCAAGAACTATTGGCTGACAATGAAAAAATTGATGAGGTGATAAGTGGTCAACTAGCTGAAATCGCTAAGAACTATGGACACGATCGTCTCACGCAATTGGTACTGGCTGACGAAATAGAAGTCATTACAAAAGATGACATGATTGAAGATTATAATATAAAAATGTTTCTTACCGCACATGGCTATATCAAGAAATTAGCGCTTACTAGTCTACGATCAGCAGGCGAATTAAAGACCAAAGATGACGATGAAATTGTGCAAGATTTAGATGCGTCTAACAAGCAAGAGATAATTTTGTTTTCTAACCAGGGCAACGCTTATAAACTTTTTGTACATGAAATTCCGGACCATAAACCATCAGACCTAGGAAGCTATGGACAGAATTTATTGGACTTAGAAGATGGGGAAACTATCGTCTATATGTATTTACCTCATGACTATACAGGATCCCTGATTGCGGGATTTGAGAACGGGAAAGTGGCACGCTTTACAAGTGACAGCTTTGTAACGAAGACGCGTCGCCGAAAACTCCTCAATGCATTTAGCATGAAATCACCTTTGGTAGCGCTCTATGCTTATGATGAAGAACACCCTGATTATTTTCTGCTAAATGATGCGCATAAATTAATCCTATTTGACGTTAATTTACTTACCTTAATGAGCAGTCGTAATACGCAAGGCGTACAAGTTTTAGGCATGAAGAAGGGCCAAAAAATTGTGCGTTTCAAACCGGTCTCGAAAGTAGATATTGAAGACTCAGAGTATTATCGTATTAGAAAAATTCCCGCAAGAGGCTTTTACTTAAAAGAGGATGATTTGTCTGCCAGACAACAAAGTCTGATACCTGAAGAATAAAGAAAAGACCCACGTTTTCTCGAAATACGTGGGTCGTACTTTAATTATCTGCTATTGAACTTAGCGTAAGAAAAACTCTCTGTATAATTCCTTAATTGCGTAATTACAGAAACTCTCTTTAATACCAAAGATAACGGATATTTCTGAAGCACCTTGGATGATGAGCTCTAAGTTGACACCGGCGCGGCTTAAGGCATTGGTAGCTTTGGCCGTGACACCAACCGTTTGTGCCATGGCATCACCAACAATCATAACGATAGCAATTCCGCGTTCAACGTTGATTGTTTCGAGCTGCAACTCATCGATAAGACGCTTGATGACGAGTTTTTCTTTTTCGGGAGGGAAGACCTCATTTTTCAATACGATGGATAATGAATCAATACCTGACGGCATATGCTCAAAAGGAATGCTGAAATCTGCTAGGATCTGCAAAACCTTCAGTGCAAAACCAACCTCACGGTTCATGAGATATTTGCTCATATGCAGAATAGTGAATCCCTTACTACCAGCAATACCCGTGACGACACTTTCATAGTTCTTGCGTTTAAAGAGTATATTGGTTCCATCTGCGTGTGGATTGTTTGTATTTCTTATATTAACTGGAATGGATTTCAAAGCTGTTGGAGCAAGCGCTTCTTCGTGCAGTACGGTAAAGCCAGCATACGCAAGTTCGCGCATTTCAGAATAACTAATTTCTTTAATGGCCTGTGGACGTTCCACGATAGAAGGATTAACAGAGTAAACATTATCTACGTCAGTCCAATTTTCATAAACGGTCGCGTCAACAGCGTTTGCTAAAATAGCCCCGGTGATATCGGATCCACCTCGCGAGAAGGTGAGGATACGACCATCAGGACGAACGCCAAAGAAACCAGGAAAAATGATGGTGCCTTTATGCTTAGCGAAATTATCTCTAATGCGGTCATAGGACTCTGGCAAAACGCGCGCATTACCACTCTCACTACTTAGCACTAAACCAGCCTCGGCTGGGGAAATATATACTGCTTCCTCTCCGATACTTTTCAGATAAGAAGCTACCAGCTGCGCACAAAGGTCTTCGCCTGCCGCTTTTAAAGCATCGCTTAAATCGCGTGTGTTGTCTTTGTTTTTCTTGATGCGTTGAGAGAGGTCATTTTCGACAAAATCTGCGAAACCTTCTTCCATGCCTAAATCTTCAGCAATTTGGCCAAAGCGTTCGGAAATGGCGCGCATTTCGTTTTTGCCATCATAACCAGAAATAATTGCATTACCAAGGGAAATGAGCAGGTCAGTCACTTTGATGTCTTCGCGATGACGTTTTCCTGGAGCTGATACTACAACGACGCGTCTTTCGTTTTCTGAGAGAACGATGTCACAAACCTTACGGATTTGTTTGGCGTCAGCTAGGGACGACCCACCGAATTTACATACCTTCATTCAATATGACCCTCCTGTGAACGCGCTTATTATATGCAATGGGGGCCTTGATTTCAAGGATATTAGGCACTTGCCTTCAAAACTTAATGTATAGGGGCCACCTCATATCCATCTGAGGGGAGCGTAAGTAGTGCAACAAACAAATCATCTTCCAAACGAATTTCTAAGGTTGCGCCGATTTGTTCGGCGAGACTTCTGGCGATTGAAAGCCCGAGGCCACTGCTGCTAGTGCTGCGCGATTCGTCGCCTCGAACAAAGCGTTCAAACAATTCATCAAGGTCTTTTTCTAAGCGTTCTGCTGAAATGTTTTTTACTTCTATTTCGTAACTGTTTGTGTGCTGTCGTAGGCTCAGATAAACACGTGAACCAGTGAGGGCATATTTGGAGGCATTACTCAAGATATTATCCAAAATGCGTGATAAGTGGCGTGGGTCACTTAGTACTTCTTGCTCATCTGCTTGCATATTTTCGGGTAATCGCAGAACCACTTCTAGTTGACGTTCTTTGAAACGTTCGCTATATTCTCCAACTTGTTGTCTGAGCATTTCAGGCAAGTTGATACTTTCTGCATGATAACTAAGATTTCCTGACAATGCTTTTGAAGCATCGATTAAATCTTCTGTTAATGTGCGCAAGCGGGCGCTTTTGTTGTCCAGGATTTGTAGATACTCGTTTGCTTTTGGGCTTCCGAGTGGCTCTTGTTTTAACAAATCTATGTAGTTGATGATAGATGTTAATGGTGTGCGCAAGTCATGGGAAACGTTTGTGATTAGTTCAGTTTTCAAGCGTTCGTTTCTCGAATCGCGTTCCACTGCATCTTTAATTATGCCGCGGATATCCCCAAGTTCATTAGCCAGTGGAACGTACTCAAGTGGCATATGTTGGATGCTAGCTTGGGCTTTGAAGTCACCGGAGCGCAGGGTGGACATTTGCCACTCTAATGCTGCAATTGCATTTAAGCTGCGCCACTGTCTTCCGATAAGATAGACAAGCGGGAAAAGCACGAACAAAGCACAAAGAAATACGAATGCACCTAGCCCAAGCACAGCAGAAAGAAAGAATATCAAGAAAATTCCGCCCAAGAAGTAAAAGGCAATCAAACGAACGAACTTAGCTTTACTATCCGCTCCTATAAAGAGATGCAAGAAGTTTATGAGCTTCCTAACAATTTTGCGGATGCCTTCCCATATACTCTGCAAAAGTCTGAAACTAAGAAAACTTTTCAGTAGGGTTTTAGTTTTGATGCGGCGAATGACTGAAAGAGCAACGGTTTGTACTATCAGTAAACCAAAATAGGGAAGGGATAGAATAGGCCATGTGTCCTTTAGTCGAAAAGCGAGAGTAGCTTGAGGAATGAGATAGAGACTATCATTAGTATAAGCAGCGGGTACGAACTTATCGAAGAGTACGAAAAAAACGTAAACAATCAAAGCAAACATAGCCAAGACAAGTGGGGCGATAACATCTAGCGGAAGACTATCAAAAGGCGTTAAAAGGGGTCCCTCTATGCTTTTCTCAGAACTACTTTCTTTCTTTGTCCTATATCCACAGGCGTATACCAGATAGAGCAATAACGAGATTAGTAATATGCCACTAGAAACTGCAACAGTGTAAAAAATAGGTATCATTTGCTCTGCGGACTGATAACTTCTTTCCTTCAAAGCAAGTGTTGAACCCTCGGGAAACTTATCTTTTACAGAAAAGGCTATGATGCCATTATTAGTGCCTGCGTATAGATTGGGTAGCGTCAGATTCTGAATTTGTCCCCCACCATACTTCAAAAAATCACTCGAATTGAAATCGTAAACATAATCGTAGTTTTCTAAAATCTCTTGCGTATCCGAAAATCTGTCTTTAACTGCTTCGTCGTTGGTGTATGCCGGCAAGGAGTCGTTTGGCCAATACCAAAAATTGAGTGCGGAAGATGGTAGCAAGTCTTCAGCGATTACTTGCGTGCCTTTTTTGGGGTTTGAATTAAGAAGAAGCGTACTGTAGCTTATTGATGCTGTATCATCATGATAAAGGTTTTCTATAGGATTCGGATAAAGTTTCTCGCTAATATCTGAAGCCTCATGTATCAGCGCTGTTTCGTAGGTCATTGATTGGCTATATTGGGTGTTTTCACGATATCCGAAACTATATATTGAATCGATTGAAAAGACACTAATAACAATGGCAAAAAAACATATCGGCAAAAGAAGAAACGCCACACCTTTCAATATCACATTGGTTCGTAAATTCTTCATTACTTTCTCCCTCCCCCCTTGTCCCAATCCTTCAGGCAGTAGCCTTTACCCCAAAGCAACTTCACAAATTGTGGGTCTTTCGGATTGATTTCGATTTTTTCACGAATGTTGTGGATGTGTACCGCGATAACGTTTTCTCCACCATAGGCTTCTGTTTGCCAAACTGCCTTATAAATTTCTGTTGAGCTAAGCACCTCATCTTTGTGCTGTAGAAGATGCTTGAGGATATTGAATTCAGAGGCGGTTAGATTGACCTCACGCTCGTCAACCTGAACACTCTTTTTGATGTCGTCTAACACTAAAGCGCCACTGCTATAGATGCGCTCCCCTTGAGGTTTCGCACCTAGATTCATATAGCGTCTTAACTGTGAGCGCACTCGTGCGATAAGTTCGCCTGCGGTGAACGGTTTGGTCACATAGTCGTCTGCGCCAAAACCTAAGCCCTGAATTTTATCGCTTTCTTCTGCTTTGGCGGAAAGCAGGATAACTGGTAAGTTTTGCTGTTCGCGTATTTTTTGCAGTGCACTAATCCCGTCCATTTCTGGCATCATAATGTCTAGAATTACCAAATCAAAGGCCTCTTTTTCTAGCCATTCTAAAGCTTGTTTCCCCGTGTAACTTTTTCTAAAATCGTACTCTGCCCGCTCCAGATAGATACACAAAGCGTCTACAATTGCTTGGTCATCATCACATACTAGAATTTTCGCCTTCTCCGCCATAAGCCTGCACCTCTTTCTTGGGTTAATTCTACTTGAATTTTGGAAAAGGGTTTTAATAATTCGTTAAGATAAGACAAGGTGCTAGGATTTGTAAATCTAGTTGACAGGCATATTTTTCGAGAAACTATTGGCAAAAAAACAGCTTGTACGCCAAAGTGCTGGAAATATGCTTGAAAATCGTCAAATAAACAGCTTGTGCGACGGAAAAAGGCGTTTTGAGCCTGAAAATCACCGATTAGCTACGTACAAGTTGTATTTTTGCCGAAAAGATCTTCAAAAATTGGAATTTCGGTGCACAAGTCGTTTTTTTGTCAAAAGTCATAGCCGTTGTGGAACACTCGGGGCACCAATCAAACCGTGCAGCGCTTGTGCTAAAATGCTCTTAGAAAAAATGAGGGGGAGCGGCGATGCCAAACTGGCTTTTGAAAAGATACAAGCCTGATTATTATTTTGAAAAGCTAGCAGACATTGACTGGCCGAACTTCTTTGAACAAGGCTATCGACTAGTGCTTGTGGACGTTGATAATACTATCCAAGCGCATGGCGAACGTGAGATTAGCGAGACTGCGATAGCGGAATTGAAGCGCATACAAGCCTTAGGATTCAAAATAACTATCGTCACCAATGCCAAGCCGCATCGCTCCCAAAAGATGCAAGAAGGAATACAAAAGAAAGGCTTGATGGTGGAGGTTTTTGGTTTTGCCAGAAAACCTAAGCCGCGACGCCTGCTTGAGGCTTGTGTCAAACACAATATACCTGTTCAGAACGCTCTGATGCTTGGTGATCAAATCTTTACGGATGTTAGGGCTGGCAAAAATGCCAACATCTGCACGATTTTAGTTAAAACAATCTCGCATAAAGAACCTTGGTATATAAAGTTAAAACGAATAGGCGAGAGCATCATTTTAAAGAACGCTAAGTTCAATAAAACCCCATAAAGAAAGGTCAAACATGAAAGAAATACTAGAAAATCGATTAAGCCGTTTAAGGGATTCGCTAAGAGAAGAAGATTTACAAGCGGTCATCATCTATGGACGCGAAAACACACGCTACCTGACTGGCTTTAGTGGTTCAACTTCGCTAGCACTAATTACTTTAGACCAATCCTTGATTTTCGTAGATTCGCGCTACACGACGCAAGCATCGCAAGAATGTGTAAGTAGTGTAGTTATTCAGGAACAAGGCAGTCTCAACAATGCAGTATGTAACAGAATAGAAGACCTCGAAATAAAAGACATCGGCTTAGAAGACGAAACTATCTCTTTGGCCATGTTTAATGAAATAAAAGCGAAACTAAGCTGGCAACATCTGCATGGGCTTTCTAAAAGTTTGGCTCAGCTACGTTGGGTAAAAGATGCGAGTGAATTAGGGAAAATTCGTGAGGCGGTGCGGATTGCGGATGCTGCTTTTGCCGAAGTGAAAATGCTTATCAAGGCGGGGATGAGAGAGACTGAAGTGGCCGCACTTTTGGAGTACAAGATGAAACTTTTGGGGGCAGACAAGCCTTCATTTGACACAATTGTAGCTTCAGGCTTGCGTTCTGCCTTGCCACATGGCATTGCTTCTGAAAAAGTAATTGAAGATGGAGACATTATCGTAATAGACTTTGGGGCAATGTACCAAGGCTATTGCTCCGATATGACACGCACAGTTTTTGTGGGTACGCCAAATCCGAAACTTGTCGAAATTTATAATATTGTTCTAGAAGCGCAAGAAAAAGCAGAGACAGCGCTCAAGGCAGGTGTTCTTGGCAAAACGATACACAAAATCGCTGCCGACACAATCGCTGATGCAGGCTACGGTGCTTATTTTGGTCACGGTCTTGGACATAGCTTAGGCTTAGAAATCCACGAAGAACCAAGGCTAAATGCACTCTCTGAAACCATCATGCCGGCGGGCGTTTTGATGACTGCTGAGCCTGGCATCTACTTACCGGAATTGGGTGGTGTAAGAATCGAAGACACGGTGTTAATCACGGAACAAGGGATAGAAATTTTGACGCAAACCCCGAAAGCAATTGAATTTGCAATGATCTAATAAACGATATAGAATTACATAGTTAGTTTTGCCAAACATAGGAGGAAAAAGATGATTTCAGCAGGTGATTTTAGAAACGGTGTAACTTTTGAGATGGACGATAACGTCTTTCAAATTATTGAGTTTCAGCACGTTAAACCAGGTAAGGGCTCTGCTTTTGTCCGCACAAAGTACCGCAATGTTCGCACCGGCGCTGTTCTTGAACATACATTTAATCCTTCTGAGAAGTTTCAAGAAGCACGTTTGGAACGTAGTGACATGGAATATTTATATAAAGATGGTGACCTCTATTATTTCATGAACACAGAAACCTATGAACAAGTGCCTTTCAGTGCTGACATCATCGGTGATTCGATAAAATTCCTAAAAGAGAATATGGTTTGTAAAGTTGTGGCATACAAAGGGACGGTATTTAATGTTGAACTTCCACTCTTTGTAGAATTGCAGATTACACACACGGAGCCAGGCGTTAAAGGGGATACAGCCCAAAACGCAACCAAAGCCGCTACGCTTGAAACAGGTGCTGTAATCAAGGTTCCTTTGTTTGTGAATGAAGGCGAAGTCGTTCGTGTAGATACCCGCTCTGGCGATTACATGGAACGCGCCTAATCGTAAACTTAACTGATATAATGACAAGCGAGAGTAGCGCCTCGCTTGTTTTTTTCAAGTTGAGACCTGTATCGAGGTGGGGATGGCCGAGTTTTCTAGTAATAAAAAAGGTGAAAGAACCATGTCGCAAGGCTTTATTGCACAGTATGCGGCAGAAGCTGCTTTGCGAACTTACGGTGTGGCCAGACTTGATGAGGGCGGCGTCGCTGCAATTAAGAGTGCCTTCGGTTTTGAACATGAAGGTAAAGGGGTGCAAGTAACATTCAATAGCAGGGATGAGGCGACTTGTGAGATAACCGTTTATCCGGTGGTGTATTTTGCCACCATAGTCCCTGAAGTTGCTTGGAACATTCAAGAAAACGTAAAGTCTGATGTTGAGAAATACACTGGTGTTGATGTGGAAGCAGTAAACGTCCATGTCAAAGACATTGTTCGGAAAGAGGAGGAGAAGCCCCATGCGCAGAGTCAATAGAGTAATCTTGATTTTGTATTCTTTCATATTAGCCCTGCTCAGTCTCTTATTGTTATTACAGATACTGAACACATCGTGGGGTGTAGACTATATTAATTTCCTCCAAAACATTGCCGGTCATAGCGTGCGTCGTACGATTGCTGTAGTGGCTTTGGTAGCAATTTTTGTTCTAACTGTTGCTACCCTGGTTTACGCTCTTTTAAGTGATCGCTTACATAAATCTAGAATCAGCAGTACAGACATTGGGGACATTGATATCGGGGTAGAGGCTATTGAGAATATTGCCTTAAATGCTGCCAAAGCAGCACAAGCTGGCATTAAGAATGCCAAATCCCGAGTCTACCAAGGAAAAGGTAAATCACTCAATTTGGTGATGGCCGTGCAATTGTATTCAGATGTCGAAATTCCGGCACAAATGGCTAAAATTCAGGACCGCGTCAAGAAGGATGTTGAAAGATACACGGGCATCCCGGTGGCACAGGTTAAAATCAAAGTTAACAGAGTTGAGCTAGTTGGAGCAAAGGTAGAGCGCTGATGCGCTAAGGTGAACGGTTAATGAAGCGCTTATTTATACCATTAATCAATTTTTTACAAGGTAAGAATCCGGGAGTAGTTGGCGCGCTTACCGGCATGATTCTAGGTTTGCTGTTAGTCATTTTTGGCTTTTGGAAGACACTTTTGGTCTTAACATTAACCGTTATTGGCTACGTTTTAGGTGTAAAATACTTTTCAAATCCCGAGCAGTTCAAACAGCTGCTAGATCGGATATTGCCGCCGGGAAGGTTTAGATAGTTAGGAGACAACATGGGACGTCGTTGGGCGAGAGAGAAAACTTTTCAACTTCTGTATCAGATTGGTATGCGAGATGACGAGCCATTAGAACAAATCCAAATCTTTTTGGATAATTTACATGACACATTTGAAGCTGATGAAGAAAACCCGAGTAACCTTCAAGTAACTGAGGAAGACAAGGAATATATCCGTCGTGTTTGCGAAGGTGTAATCTTGGAACGCGATGTGCTCGATGATGAAATTCAATCACGTTTGAAGTCCTGGACATTGGAACGCTTGCCTAGAGTTGATCGCGCCCTTTTGCGCTTGGGAGCCTACGAAATCAAGCATTCGGAAGATGTTCCTAAAAGTGTAAGCATTAATGAGGTGGTTGTGCTGGCCAAACAATACGCCGCCGAAGATGCTCACTCCTATATCAATGGCGTCCTGGCGCATTTCGATAAACAAGAAAACGATGATTTGATAGCAGAAGAAGCGGAAGTGCAGGTAGAAGAGGATGACTGAACGCATACTCTCCGTTAAAGAACTAAACACTTACATGCAGCAAGCCGTGCGACGTGCGGCTTTTTTACAACAGATAACTGTCCGTGGTGAACTGTCAAATTTCAAAGCCTATGGTTCCGGACATTGGTATTTCACTCTTAAAGACCAAGATGCCGCGGTGCGCTGTGTCATGTTTAAGGGCTTAAACCAGAGCGTGGCTTTTGACCCACAAAATGGTCAAGAAGTTGAAGTCACGGCATCTGCAGATTTTTATATTAAGAATGGCGAGTTTCAGCTGTCGGTGAAATCGATGTTACCAGCCGGCTTGGGGCAGCGCTATTTACAGCTGGAGCAATTAAAAGAAAAACTCAGCAAAGAAGGGCTTTTTGAGCAGTGGCACAAGAGGCAATTGCCGTTTTTGCCAAGAAAAATAGGTGTGATTACCTCACCAAGTGGTGCTGTTATTCGTGACATCATCCATGTACTGGAAAGGCGCTATCCGAATTTTCAATTGTTGTTAGCCCCTGCCCAAGTACAAGGGCAAGGTGCCGCGCTGACTTTGATAGACGCGTTGGCTCATTTAAATGCAAGAAATGATATCGACTTGATTATTATCGGGCGTGGAGGAGGAACCGTTGAAGACCTTTGGGAATTTAATGATGAAGGTCTTGCGCGTGCTGTTTTTGCTTCGCGTATTCCTGTGATTTCTGCTGTTGGTCACGAAACAGATTTTACCTTGATTGATTTCGTTTCTGATCTGCGTGCACCGACTCCCTCTGCTGCGGCTGAACTAGCCATGCCAAGAAAAGCAGACCTTTTGTTAGCACTTGATGAGTTACAGAAAAGGTCTAAATTAGCATTAGAAAAGCGACTAGAACTTAGTTTTAATCGCTTATTTGCATTGCAGAATTCTACATTTATGCGACAACCACTCAGGCTCTTGGACTTAAGACGGCAAAGACTGCTGAATTTAAGCAGACGTAATGTGCTCCGAGATCCACATAGTCTTTTGGCCGAAAGTAAACAGAGGCTAGATCAGTTAGAGATAAGTTTGGCAAGAGCTCTGCCGGCACGCCTAGAGCGTGGAAAGCAGGACTTAACACAGCTTCGTCAAAAATTATTTCATCAAACCCCAATGCTAATTTTAAAAAACAAGCAGCTACTAACTCAGGCTGCAGCTAGACTAGATGCACTATCACCGTTACGTGTCTTAGCGCGTGGCTATGCCTTGGTCACAGATGAAGAGAGTGGTAAGGTAATAAGCTCAGTAAAACAACTTAAGGTCAAACGGCAACTAAATCTGCATATGGCAGACGGGAAAATACAGACGGATGTTCTTGCTATAATGGAGAACAATGTAAGTGAAAGAGAGGCTTAAAGATGCAAGAAGTTAATACACGTGAAGAACAGCCTAAAAACGAACTTAGTTTTGAAGAAGCACTTGCTCAGTTGGAGAAAGAAGTGGCAATTTTAGAGTCTGGTGAAGTAAGCCTCGATGCAGCCATGCAAGCTTTTTCAAAAGGCACAGAACTCGCACGTTTATGCCAGGCTAAACTTGACGAGGCTGAAAAACAAATTACGATACTCGTTAATGCGGGCAGTGAAGGCCTCAAGGAAGAAGCTTTTCCGGAGTTGTAATTATGGATTATCAACAACAAGCAGACTTATATAAACAGCGTGCTGACGAGGCCGTGCTGCAGTTTCTGGAAAAGACGGAAGGACATGCGGAAACACTGGCCGAATCGATGCATTATGCGCTCATAGCACCGGGTAAACGGGTCAGACCGCAGTTACTTTTTGCCGCGAGTGATGCGCTACCCTTGCGTCAAGGGAGAGCGAGTGCTCAGATTATCGACCGACTTGCTGCTGCCGTAGAAATGGTGCATACCTACTCGCTGGTGCATGACGATTTACCTTGTATGGACAATGACGAACTGCGCCGTGGACGCCCTACAAATCATGTGAAGTTCGGTGAAGCAAATGCGCTACTTACTGGCGACGCACTATTAAATTTGGGCTTTGAAGTTTTGCTAGATGCTATAGACGCTGCTGAAACGTCAGACGAGACAAAGCATGTTTTGCTTGCCGCAAGACTTATGGGACGTAGATTCGGCCAACAAGGCATGATTGGCGGACAAGTCATCGATTTAGCATCAGAAGGAGAATCTATTTCTTTGGAAGTGCTTGAAGAATTGGTCCTCAAGAAAACTTCGGCTTTGATTGAGGCGGCGGTCCTGGGCGGGGCGGCTGCAGCGGCAGCGACCGAGGCTGAATTGGAGTGTTTTCGCCTTTTTGCCAATAAACTTGGCTTAGCCTTTCAAATACGAGATGATATTTTAGACAGTAGTTCGAACACCGAGACTATGGGTAAAACTATTGGAAAAGATGTTCGAGATAATAAGTCAACTTATGTAACGATTTTGGGCCTAGAAAATGCCATGAAGAGAGCAGAGGACGCCACATCAGAGGCTATATCTGCTTTAGCTGAACTTGATAAAATGGGCTGCAATACACTATTCTTGCGTGATTTTGCCAAAGCACTATTAGAGCGTAAGAAGTAAAAGGAGCATAACTATAATAGACAGAATCAAACATGCCGAAGATATTCAATCTTTGAGCAATGAGGAGCTGGAGGTTTTAGCTCAAGACCTCCGTGTGGAGATAAATAAAACTGTTGCCGAGACTGGTGGACACTTAGCTTCCAATCTAGGAACGGTAGAACTTACTTTGTCTTTATTACATTGCTTTGACTTCCGCGAAGACAAAATTGTGTGGGACGTTGGGCATCAGTCGTATAGCTATAAGATTTTGACTGGTAGACGTGAAGCATTTTCTACCTTGCGCCAAAAATCTGGCTTGTCGGGCTTTCCTAAACGGGAAGAAAGTTCGTATGATAGTTTTAACACGGGCCACAGCAGTACGGCTGTTTCAGCGGCGTTAGGCATTGAACGGGCTTTAAAAAAGGCTGGCAAAAACGGCCGTGTAATGGCGGTTGTTGGTGACGGTGCGATGACCGGTGGGATGTTTTATGAGGCGATTAACAATATCGATAATGAGAAAGACGACTTGTTAATCATCATAAACGACAACCAGATGAGCATTTCAGATAATGTTGGTGCGCTTTCAAAGCATCTTGGTAATTTACGCGTTTCTAGACGTTACAATCGCGTTAAGCGGAATTGGTCACGCTTTCTTACTAAAGTGCCGCTTTTAGGTCCAGCAACGCTTTCTCTTTTAAATACTTTTAAAGATTGGGTCAGACATAAAGTCATCCAAAGAAATGATCATGTGTACTTTGAGACCCTGGGATTGCGCTATTATGGGCCTGTTGATGGGCATGACATGGTTGCACTAAATCGCCATTTTTTAGCTATAAAACAACGTAAGGGTCCGGCGGTTTTACACGTTTGCACCCAAAAGGGCAAAGGTTATACACCGGCGGAACAGTCACCTACCTTATATCATGGCGTCAGCCCCTTTTCTCTGGATAAGGGAGTGAGCGAAGCTCCGATTGATAAAGCACAAGACAACTTTACACAAGCTTTTTCATCTGCACTTATTGCGCTTGCAGAAAAAAATGAGCATATTGTAGCAATTACGGCTGCTATGGGCCAAGGTACAGGACTCGATAGTTTCGCCGCACAGTTTCCTGAACGCTTTTATGATGTGGGCATTGCAGAGCAGCATGCAGTAACCATGGCTGCCGGTATGGCAGCAGGGGGTCTTAGACCTGTAGTTTGTATCTATTCAACTTTCATGCAACGTGCTCTAGATCAGGTCTTACACGATGTTTCGCTACAAAATCTCCCTGTCATTTTTGGGATAGATCGAGCAGGTATCGTTGGCAATGACGGCGAAACACACCAGGGCATTTATGACAGCGCCTTTTTAAGCGCAGTACCCTATATAAGAATCCTCTATCCTTCCTGCTATGCAGCCGTGAAAGACTCTCTGGAATGGGCTATGTCTTACGTGGATGGTCCAGTTGCAATTCGTTATCCACGTGGGTCTGAAAATAAGCACTGCGCATTAGCTTATGAAGAAGCCAAAGCTAAACAAAATGAGCGTTTTGGAGATTTGCCAGCAGCTTTGGTCTTACAAGAAGGACATGATTTAACCTTGGCTGTTTTGGGACAACTTTGCGGCCAAGCATTAGATTTGGCAAAACAATTTACTACACATGGATTCTCAATTGAAGTCATTGATGTTTTACAACTAAAACCATTACCTCTGAACGCGATCTTAGCATCCGTGCAGAAAACGAGCGCCTTGTTAACGGTAGAAGAGCAATCCGTGTCGGGAGGATTAGGTGAGCAGCTTGCCTTAGCTCTCCAAGAACGTAGAATAAGTATACCTTTTGCCAGCTTACATATCAGCAATGAACCAGTGCCTCAAGCCAGCCCTAAAGAAAGCTTGCATGATTGTGGTTTAGATGCTACGGGTATGGAAGCGAAAATTCGCGAAGTCTTGCAAGAAAAAGAGAAATTTAAGACAGCATAAAGGTAAGTGGGATGCTAAGCTAGAAGCACAAGATGAGGTAAGTATGAAAATAGGTTTAACGTCTAATTATTATAAGGATCCTCACGGAACGATGCTTCTTCGGGTGCAAGATTATCTACTTAGCCAGGGCTGTGAACTCGTTATCGAACGTCAAACACCGGAACTAGAAATCGAGCAAACTTCGGAAACGCGTACTGATTTTAGTGATATCGACATTATGGTTAGCCTGGGTGGAGATGGAACTTTTTTGAATGCCGTGCAAGCAATGAATCGTAAGCAAGTTCCAATTGTAGGTGTTAATCTTGGCAGTGTGGGTTTTTTGACAGAAATTCTTCCAAATGAACTGGAGGTAGGTTTAAAACGCGTACTGACAGGGGAGTATAGTATAGAAGAACGCATGCTTTTAAATGTGCGTTGTGTTAATAAAGATGGACACGAAAAATTCAGTGAACTAGCTTTAAACGAAGCGCTTTTGTCTCGTGGTGCGTCACCTCGCATTATTCCCGTACAACTTTATTTTGATGGGCGGTACATTGAAGACATTCGCTGCGACGGTCTCTTGGTCTCAACACCTACGGGTTCAACTGGCTATGCCATGGCTGCAGGTGGACCTATAGTCCATCCTGATTTGGAGTTATTGTCTATAACGCCTATCTGCCCATACTCTTTACACAATCGGAGCTATCTTCTGAACCCCAGTACTGAAGTGAGCCTAGGCATTGCGCCCTATCCGTCAATGGCTGTTTTATCGGTTGATGGCCGCAATGAAGTCCATTTTGTGCATGGCGATAGGGTGTTTGTCAGCAGAGCTGAGGAAAAACTATTACGCATCTGTTTACATGACAGCAACTTTTTTGAAGGCTTGCCTGATAAACTCCGTGGACGTTCATTCGTTAAACGCTTGCCAAACGGAGATGTGGAAGAATAAACACATGATTGAACGCTTAACAATTCGCAACTTAGCCCTTTTAGAAAGTGCAGAACTAGATTTCGAGTCTGCGCTTACTGTGTTTACTGGTGAAACAGGAGCTGGTAAATCGCTGATGATTTCTGCGCTAGATTTGGTAAGTGGTGGTAGAGCGAATAAGGAAGTTGTGCGCAGCGGGGCGTCATCTGCATTAGTGGAGGCCGTGGTTACAGCGGCAGCCCAACTTTTACCTGAAGCGGTCCAAGCAGAATTACTTGCCGATGGCCTAGTCGAAGCTGATGAGGATGCTGGTTTTCCAGATAGCATAATTTTGTCTCGCGAAGTTGGCTCTAAAGGTAAAAATTTTTGTCGAATCAATGGCCGATTAGTCAGTTTTCAACGCTTGCATGAAGTCGGTAGCTACCTCCTGGATATTCAATCGCAAAGAGACCAAGCAGCATTGTACGATGTGAATACACACCTTCCCTTATTGGATCGCTTCGCTGGAGTGTCACTTAATGAACGTCTGCTGTCTTATCAAACCGTTTTACGTGCGCGCAAACTCTTGCTTCAGGAACAGAAAAAGCTTGGCGGTGACCCAGCCCAAAGAGCAAGAGAACTTGATTTATTAAGCTATCAGATTCATGAGATCGAACAAATAGCTCCGAGGCCTGAAGAAGATGAGAAGCTTCGCAAACATCGTGTTCTCTATCAAAGCAGTTCTAAAATCATGCAAGCGATAGATGAGAGTTTAATGCTACTCAATTCAGAAGATGAAGAAGCCATTTTGAGACAGCTTGATTTTGTCTCATCCAGGCTACAGGATGTTGCTACCTTGGACGAGCGTTGGCAGGAGATGGCCGAACGCTTGGTCTTGCTACGTGAAGAATTACTTGATATCTCAGATGCACTTGAAAGACAAAAAGTTTTGGTTGAGTATAAACCTGACCTATTAGAAAAAATTGAGTTACGCTTAAACCAATTATCCGCTTTAAAACGCAAGTATGGCCCGGAACTCAGTGACGTTCAGGCATTCATGCATAGCGCAATAGAGAAGAAGACAGCACTAGAAGCGGCAGAGAACAGGTTGATCGAAATCGACAGGCAATTGTCTGATAATTTATTAGCTTTACAAAGCGCTGCAGACTCACTTAGTGAGCAGCGTAAAACTGCGGCAGTAAAGCTTAGTGCAGCCATAGAATCCGAGTTGAAATCCTTAGGTATGAAGGAAGCGAAATTTAAAATTGATCTTGCTGAAAACATTGCTTTTGGTTCACAGGGTCAAGATAAAGTGCAGTTTGTTATTTGTACTAACCCAGGCGAAGACTTTAAACCATTGGCAAAAATTGCTTCTGGTGGCGAATCTGCACGTATTTTGCTAGCAATTAAGCTCATCCTAACATCTGGACATCCCAATGCTACGCTTATCTTTGATGAAGTTGATTCTGGTGTGAGTGGACAAACGTGTACCTTGATTGGCGAGAAACTTCTTCGCTTAGCAGTGGAGAATCAGGTCTTTTGTGTGACACATTCCGCGCAAATTGCAGCTTGCGGACAAGAGCATATGTTAATCGAAAAATCGAGCGAAGCTGGTCGTACACAAACACGCATTCATACGCTTAGTGAAAAAGAACGCAAAGATGAACTAGCGCGCCTCTTGAGCGGTGAAGCTGCAGTTGGCGCAACCGGTGAAGTTGTCGATGGTTTACTTGCTAGGGCAATTAAATTCAACCAAAGCCTGATCGAGTAATTGCAAATCTTCCGGCCAAGGCATTTCGAAAGATAAGTCAGCATCACTATATGGATGTTTGAAACTAATGGCAGAGGCATGGAGCGCTTGATGCCCTAATTCTTCACTCAAAACTTCAAGTTTCTTTAGCAATGCATCTCCACATGTTTGCCTGAGTTTCTCTCTTTCGTGAGTTGCCGGATTGTATAAGCTGTCGCCAAACATGGAAAAACCGGCATGTTGACAGTGCACACGTATTTGATGCGTACGACCTGTTAGCAATTCAAAGCGCAATGCACTTGCCAAAATTTTGTTTGATCCATAGTGCTTCATAAGCTCGAAACGGGTTTGACTGCTTTTGCCATCATTTCTAATTTCTCTTTCAATAATGCTACCGTCAAGCCTACCAATGGGTGCATCTATGATTCCCTCGCTTGTTGAAGGGCCACCGAAGACGATTCCGGTATAAGCCTTTGTTACCTTGGTATTTGTCAAACTAAAGTGTGCTTGCCCTGATTTGGCCAGCACTATCAGTCCAGAGGTGCCACGGTCCAAACGCGTAATGGGGTGTAAACGATATTTACTTAATCGTGTTATTAAACTGTCTGTTTCACCAGTGTAACTTGGATGTGTTAATAGACCCGCGGGTTTTCCAACTACGAGAAACCACTCATCCTGAAAGAAGATGGGTAAATCAGCCTGCGCTTCAACAACAGCGTTGTGGGGTAATTCATCTTCAGCTTCATAACTGGCATGTACGAAATCTTTGTAATAAAGCGGGTCAATCATGCGCTGTGCATGCCCGTTTACCAGGAGCTCACCGTAGAGCCTGATTTTTTTGACTTGTACTCTTGAAAAGCCATATCTAGAGACCAGAATTTCGTGGGCCTTTTTGCCATCATCCTCTTTTAGTACTTCAAATTGGTAACGCACATGCCCTCCTTTTCTAAACCTATTCTAGCATTTCTGTGGTATACTTTTTCAGATAGTAATGGGTTGATCTTTTGATCACTTAACGCTATGTCGCATTGGCGGCAGTGATATGGATTTGCAATTTGAAAATTGAATATAGGAGGTGATTGCCATAGAATGGCTAAAAATATTAATTGGCGTAGTGGTGGGCATCTTACTTGGTACAAGCGCAACAGTCCTCTTGTATCGCATGGGGTTTAGTAAAAAGAAACTAGAATTGGCTCATGAGATAGAGAAACAAGAACAAGAAGTTCAACTGATGTTGGGCGAAGCGCAGAAAAGCGGTGAACAGAGAAAACGTGAACTGTTACTGCAAGCTAAGGAAGAGATACATCGCACAAAATTAGAATTAGAGCGCGACACTAAAGAGCGTAAAGCGGACTTACAAAAAGAGCGTCAAAGAATCGATCAAAAAGAGAACACGCTAGATAAAAAAATTGAAACACAAGAACAGAAAGAAATATCGTTGGCTGAACGTCAACAGGTATTGCAAGAAAATGAAGAACGTGTAAAAACGCTCGAAGAGGAAAAAGTCCGTGAAATAGAAGCAATCTCCCGTTTGAGCATGGATGATGCCAGACAACTTGTGTTGGAAACAGCTGCTAAAACGTATCGTCATGACATGGCCATTATGTTGAAGCAAATGGAGTCTGAAGCACATGAAAAAGCGGAAGAAACAGCAAAAGAGATAGTAGTTGGTGCAATCCAACGCTATGCTTCTGATTATGTCGCTGAGACGACAGTTTCAGTTGTGAATTTACCTAATGATGAAATGAAGGGACGTATTATTGGTCGTGAAGGCAGAAATATACGTGCAATTGAAACAATTACCGGCGTTGATCTAATAATCGACGATACACCGGAAGCCGTCATATTGTCATGCTTTAACCCTATCCGTCGTGAAACAGCAAGGCTTACATTGGAAAAATTAATTCAAGACGGACGTATCCATCCAGCACGTATAGAAGAGATGGCTACGAAAGCTAAAAAAGAACTAAACCAAGTTATTAAGCAAGAAGGCGAAAAAGCAATATTTGAAACTGGTGTCATCGGGGTTAATCCCGAGATCGTCAAGTTGCTTGGTCGTATGCACTATCGTACTAGTTATGGACAAAATGCGTTGCAGCATTCGATTGAAGTAAGTCTCTTATCTGGCATGATTGCGGGGGAACTTGGTCTGGATGTAGAGTTGGCTAAACGAGCCGGACTCTTGCATGACATCGGAAAGTCGATTGACTTTGAGATGGAAGGCACACACATTGAACTTGGAGCTAATTTTGCGCGTAAACACAATGAACCTGAAGCGGTTATCAATGCAATTGAATCGCATCATGGTAATTTGGAAGCTACCTCGCTGATTTCATCTATAGTGGCAGCGGCTGATGCTATATCAGCAGCTAGACCGGGAGCTCGCAGAGAAAACCTTGAAACCTACGTCAAACGCATTCAGCGCTTAGAAGAAATAGCTGATAGCTTTGAGGGAGTTGAAAAGAGCTTTGCAATCCAAGCAGGCAGAGAACTGCGTGTGATGGTTATTCCCGAACAGATGTCAGAAGATGAGATGATCCTGAGAGCAAGAGAAATTTGCCAACAAATCGAAGATGAACTCGATTATCCGGGTCAGATCAAAGTGAACATGATTAGAGAAACACGCGTAAGCGATTACGCAAAGTAAATGCAATCCTACACATGATAAACCTCTCCCGAACGCAAGTCGTTTGGGAGAGGTTTTTTGTATGTGTGGGGCGGACTCTCACGGACACTCTTAGTAAAACGCGTTATATAAATACGTGTCCACTTTGAATCAAGCATGAATATCCATTTTGCACATAATTCACAAAATGTATTTGTTGAAGATATAGAAGATTGTTCAAGGTGGTTCAAATATTCGAGGAGTCCTGTTAATATAAAGACATAAAACAAGAACACAGTTCGGCAATGTCGAACGAAGATACAGTAGAGACACATACCTAAAGGCAGCAAAGAGATACGAACTTATGACAGAAGATAATAAAAAGACTGAAGTGTATCAAATCACTGTTGTCGACCGCAAGATGGTATGGACATGTCGAAAAGGATTAACGCTGGCGGAGTCGGCTGATAAATCAGGCAAGGGGCATTTGTTTCGTGGTTGTCATGGCGGTGGTTGTGGAGTCTGTAAAGTCTTGGTGCTTGAAGGTTCTTTTGAAAGAAAAAAAGAAAGTTCGGCACATATAACGGAAGATGATAAATCAGCAAATATCGTTTTGGCTTGTTGCGCCAAACCAAATTCGGATTTGTCGATTGAAATTTTGTAAGTCCATAGAAAGGAGTAAGTCTATCAAATTACAGTAGCGCAATCTTTAACAAAATTAACAAAAGCAGTTTAATAATTAAAACTAAGGAGAACATTTATGGCAATTAAAGGTGTATTAAGAGCAAGCCTAATTCAAATTCGTATTTTAAACATGGAAGAAGCAATTAAGCATTATGTGGATATTCTGGGTCTAAATCTAGTTGATACTTTGCCTGATGGTAGAGTCTTACTAAAATGCTACGATGAGTTTGACCATCACTAAGTCGTCTTAGTCGAAGCTGACAGAGCAGGATTAGATCTCATGGGCTTCAAAGTAGAGTCTGAAGAAGTGCTTGATCAATATAAGGAAGCAACAGATGCATTCGGTTTAGAAAATGAATGGATAGCTGCTAATACCGACCAACCTGGTTATGGACGTCGCTTAAAAGTAAAGTTGCCAACTGGTCACATTATCAATTTGTATGCAACAGTAGAACTTGCTGCTGATCATCCAGAATTGAGAAATCCAAACATTTGGCAACGTGCACCACATGGTATGGGAGCACTTGGTTTTGACCATTGTTTACTTTACGGACCAAATCAGAAAGAAGCAGTGCGCTACTTTGTTGAAGTTTTAGGTATGAGCGTTGTTGAGAATGTCAAACTACCTGATGGTAGCGGAAATCTTGTCACATGGTTAACAGCTAATAATAAAGCACATGATGTCGCAATTTTGGAATTCGATAAACCCAACGTATTACATCACTTAGCATTTAAATTAGAGTCCTGGAATGATATCGGACATGCAGCTGACCTGATTAGTGTAAACAATGTTAGTTTGGATGCTGGACCTATGCGTCACGGTGTTACTCGCGGACAAACGATTTATTTCTTTGACCCCTCTGGCAACCGTAACGAAGTATATGCTGGTGGCTATGCGCATTATCCGGATATGCCCGTTCGCGAATGGGATTACGAGCAAGTCGGTAAGGGTATCTTCTACTACACACGCCAACTAAACGAGAATTTCTTGAAAGTCATGACTTGATTCCCCACACGTCCTTTGCGATGGGTGATGCTAAAATATAGATAGCTTATCGGGAGGAATGTCAGATGAAAGATGAGAAACGTATACAGTCCGTAGACCGAGCCGTGCAAATTTTGAACAGTTTTAGTGAGCAAAAAAGCGAGTGGAGGCTGACAGAACTTGCACAGGCATTGCAACTTAATAAAAGTACGGTCCACGGAATTATTAATACATTGAAATATCATGGTCTGATCGACCAAGATGAAAACACGCAAGTATACCGTTTGGGTCCTGCACTAATGTACTATGGCGAGCTAGTCACAGAAAAACTTGACATCATTGCTCTAGCGAAACCCATTATGGAAGACTTACGTGACAAAGTTGAAGAAACCGTACATTTGGCCACATTAAATGATCTAGATGTTGTTTATATAGAAAAGATTGAATCTAGTCATTCCATGCGCATTGCAACGACAAGAGGGTCGCGAAATCCTAGTTATTGTACCGGTGTAGGAAAAGCGTTATTAGCATTTGCGGGAGAAGCCAAACTCAAGCGTGTTATAGGACGCGGCTTAGAGCCAAGAACACCAGAAACGATTACCGATCCGCTACTCCTTAAGCAGAACATCGAAGAGATAAAGCTAAAAGGATACGCGGAAGATAGAAGTGAAGCGGAGATTGGCTTAAATTGTTTGGCTATGCCAATACATGATCATAGTGGCAAAGCACCGTATGCGCTTTCAATCTCGGGCCCAGCTGTGCGCATGACCAGTGAACGTTACCCATTGTTGCGTCAAGCTTTAGCAGATGCAGTAAAACAAATTGAGAATAAACTAGGCTACCGCCTCTAGAAACGAAAGGAATTTTATTATGTCTACTAGACCAGAAATTGCGAACTCTGTTAAAACAGGTTCATTCATGACGAATTACCAAGACCATGGTGAGGGCTTCCCTGTTTTGCTCATACATGGTTCGGGTCCAGGTGTCTCATCTTGGGCAAACTGGCGTTTGATAATACCAGCGTTAGCGGAACAACGTAGGGTGCTGGCTCCAGATATGGCTGGTTTCGGCTATACCGAACGTGTAGAAGGTGTACCTTTTAATATGGACACTTGGATAAAGCAGGCGATAGACTTTTTGGATGCCCTGAACATTGATCAGTGCGATCTTGTTGGTAATTCATTTGGTGGTGCTTTAGCACTTGCTTTAGCAGTCTTACATCCTGAACGTATACGAAAAATAGTTTTGATGGGTTCTATGGGCGTAGAATTTGAGTTAACCGAAGGCGATGGTCTTGATGCTGTCTGGGGCTATACTCCCTCAGTAGAAAATATGGCAAAAATGTTAGACATGTTTGTCTACAACAAAGCAATTGCAACGGATGATCTAGCACGCATGCGTTCTTGGAAGCCAGTATAGAGCCTGGCTTCCAAGAAGCGTTCAGCTCCATGTTCCCGGCACCAAGAAAAGACTATGTCAAAGAAATGGCACGTTACGAAGACCGTATTTCTGAGATAAAAAATCCTACGCTAATTGTTCATAGTCGTGAAGATCGCGTTATTCCTGTAGATAACTCTTATAAACTCATCAACATGATTGAGAAATCAGAACTTCACGTCTTTGGACAATGTGGACATTGGACACAAATTGAAAAGTCCAAAGAATTCGCAGGACTAGTGAATTTGTTCCTCGGCTAAGCACAAAGTAGAAAATGATGGTAAACCTTGAGTGAACAGTATTTATGGCAATGAAATGCTTTCAATAATAAATACTGTTCACTATTAAAGTACTGGAGAAAAACATGAGTCAAGTTGAAGAAAAAATGCTCGATATCTTAGCTGCAAAGCTTAAAGAAGCAGAGCGTACTCACACGCCCATCGAACAACTTCACCACTATGCCGAAGGACTAAGCATTGATGACGCATACAAAATCCAGCTTCGGAATATCGAACTTGAACTTTCAGAAGGTAAAGTTATTACCGGCAAAAAGATTGGCTTAACCAGTGCAGCCATGCAAAATTTGCTAGGTGTTGATCAGCCAGACTATGGACACTTATTAGATAGCATGGAAATACATACGTCCGAAACACCCTTTGACTCCATTCTTCAAGCACGCGTTGAGGGAGAAATCCTTTTTATACTTAAGGAAGATTTAAGTGGTGGTCAAGTTACGGTAGAAGATGTTGTAAAAGCTACGGATTATGTCGTGGGTGGTATAGAAGTTGTTGGAAGTCGAGTAGCCAATTGGAAGATTGGCATTATTGATACCGTGGCAGATAATGCGTCTTGCGGGCAGTATATCTTAGGTAAAAAACGGCTTAAACTTAATGAATTTGACCGCATAAAAGAAGGCATGTCGCTTTATAAAAATGGTGAATTAATTAACCAAGGCACTGGGGCCGCTGTCTTAGGAAATCCGGCTTATTGTGTCGCTTGGTTAGCTAATATGATGCATAAGTATGGGGTTACGCTAAAGGCGGGTGAAGTCATTTTGTCTGGTGCACTATCAGCGATGATTCCCGTAGCCAAAGGCGATGCAATCAAAGCAAGCTTCGATAGCTTAGGTGATGTTGATTTACAGTTTGTGTAGATATATTTCTGTTTAGTTCTATCTGAAATGAGATTTTGTTAAGTGAATTAGCAAGCAAGTTTTGCTTACTTGTATTTAGGAGGCACGCATGGAAAAAATAAAAGTAGGGATAATTGGACCAGGAAACATTGGTCTAGATCTCTTACAAAAAATCCGCAGGAGCGAATACCTTGAGCCAGCCATGGTGATTAATGTTTTTCGTTCTAAGGGTATAGAGTATTGTGAAAGTTTAGGAATCCCAACTGGCACGGAAGGCATAAAAGACCTTTTGCCAATGAAAGACATAGATATAGTTTTCGACTGTACAAGCGCAACCGCACACGCAGAACATGCCCCCTTACTGAGAGAAGCAGGCTTTTTTACGATTGACCTGACTCCGGCAGCGGTCGGCCCCTATCTCATTCCAGCTGTTAATCTTGGTGATGATTTATTGGAGTTGGACAACGTAAATATGGTAACTTGCGCTGGTCAAGCAATCGTTCCTATTATGGCGGCCATCAACGAAGTCGCAGATGTTAGCTACGGTGAGATAGTTGCATCCATTGCCAGCAAAAGTGCAGGGCCTGGAACGAGAGCTAATATCGATGAATTTACGGAGACGACCAAAACAGCTTTGGAAAAGGCCGGTGGCGCAGATAAAGCGAAAGCGATTATTATTTTAAATCCTGCAGAACCACCAATTCATATGCGAAACACGATACATGCCAAAGTGAAAAAACCAGATTTAGAAAAAATCACTGAAGCTATCGAGGCAATGGTCAAGAATATTCAAAAATATGTGCCAGGCTATGAAATGATAATGGCACCAATTATGAATGAAGACGTTGTTTCCTGCATTATTCAAGTTGAAGGTTTAGGCGATTATCTCCCAAAATACTCAGGTAATTTGGATATTATTACATGTGCTGCTGTTGAAACGGCGGAAGCATATGCCAAGAAGAAACATGGGAGGAAGTAGCAAGATGATTAAACTATGTGACACAACCTTACGTGATGGAAGCCATTCGGTCATGCATCGCTTTACACTAGAAGATATAAAATCAGTGGCAAAAGCACTAGACGAAGCAGGCATTGACATGATTGAAGTGGGACACGGTGATGGCATCAGTGGCTCGACCATCAATTATGGCTTCGCTCTACATACGGATGGTGAACTGCTTTCAGCTGCTGCCTCTGTCATAAAAAAAGCGAAATTAGCAGCGCTTTTGCTGCCAGGCATTGGAACAGTAGAAGATCTAGAAGCACTACATGCACTTGGTATCAAGGCTGTCCGCGTGGCTACGCACGTGACGGAAGCGGATGTTTCAGCCCAACATATTAAAGCAGCCCGAGAAATGGGTCTGTTTACTGTGGGATTCTTGATGATGTCTCACATGGCTCCGGTCGAAAGAGTGGTGGAAGAAGCGAAGAAAATGGAAAGCTATGGCGCCGAAGTAGTCTATGTTACGGATTCTGGAGGTGCAATGCTGCCTGATGAAGTGAAACGTAAAATCTCAGCCGTGAAGGAAGCCATTGCGGTTCCTGTTGGCCATCATGCACATCACAATTTAGGCTTGGCAGTGGCTAACAGTTTAGCTGCCATTGAGGCAGGTGCTACTTACATCGATGGCTCTTTAGCTGGCTTAGGGGCTGGCGCAGGTAATACACCTACGGAAATGCTGCTTGCTGCTCTCAATAAAGCAGGCGTAGAACATGGCGCTGACCTCTTTAAAACCATGGATGCTGCGCAACTTGAGCTAAAACCAATTCTCAATCGCATCGGTTGTCCCTACCACGGCAATCACGATGCTTTGATGGTAGGTTATGCAGGTGTATACTCCAGCTTTATGCTACATGCAAGGCGTGCGTCTGAACGCTTTGGTATTGATGTGAGAGATATATTAATCGAACTTGGCAGACTTGGCGCTGTTGGTGGGCAAGAAGATATGATTTTGGAAGTTGCCAATAGACTGAGCAAACAAGCACAATAAGGCATTCTTTTAAGGAATTTTTGGCAAAAGTATCGCTTAGGCGGTACTTTTTGCTATTATGTCTTAGAATAACGTGAGTTTTGTTGATAGAAAGCAGGTCTAGGTGAATATCATCTTTATTGGGGACGTTGTAGGCAATGCAGCCATCAAGGCTATAGCCTCCGAACTACCAATGTTAAAACAGAAATATAATACACAATTTGTTATAGCCAACGGTGAAAATGTTGCCGGTGGTCTTGGCCTAACTCCTCAAACAGCCGCACAATTGTATGATGCCGGTGTAAATGTCATTACCTTAGGCAACCATACCTGGTCTAAACATGATCTTCAAAAGACCATTGAGCAAGATGCAAATATTCTTAGACCAGCTAATGGACTAGCCACTTGGCCGGGTAGAGGTTTTGCGATTTATCAAGTAGGGGCTTATAAACTTGCGGTCATTAATCTGCTGGGTCAAGTCTACATGTCTCCAGTGCAGTCTCCTTTTGCCGAACTTGAACGCATCCTGGCGCTTTTAAAGAAAGAATCTGTAAAACATATACTGATCGATTTTCATGCCGAAGCCAGTGCCGAAAAAATGGCATTAGCATACAGTGTTGCAGGAAAAGTCAGTGCGGTCTGTGGCACGCACACGCATGTGCAAACGGCAGATGAACGCATTCTTCGTGATTTCACAGCTTACATAACTGACGTAGGCATGACTGGTCCCACTGAAAGCATTATCGGAATGCATATCGAAAGCTCACTGCGTAGACTGGCGGACCAAATGCCAGCACGTTACCTTCTCGCAGAAGGCCCTATAAGTTTTCAGGCGGTCGCGCTTCGCTTAGATGACGCAACAGGAAAATGCACAAACATTGAACGCATAAATTTAAAAGCAAAAACATATTGAAAAGATGAGACTTAAATAAGATGAGCGAAAACAAGCAAAAAAACAATAAATACACACTAATAGCTTACATTGGATTGGCCGTATTAATAATCTTGGACCAAATCACAAAAATAGTCATTGATAGAAACCTCAGCGAGACGGATAGCATAACAGTTATTCCGCAATTCTTGTATTTAGATAAAACCTACAACCGCGGCGCGGCATTCAGCTTTTTGGCTGGACAGGAATGGGGCATTTATATACTTTCGGCAATCTCAGTTTTAGCTGGCATAGTCTTTATTTATTTTGTTTACCGTGCTAAATCGAAACTGGGTAAATACTTATTTGTAATGCTTGCTGCAGGGACAATTGGAAACGGCATAGACAGAATCCTAAATGGCTACGTTTTAGATTTTATTGACACGCATTTTGGTGCGTATATTTTCCCTACCTTTAACGTGGCTGACTGTTATTTGACCGTCCACGTTATTCTCATACTCATTTTAGTATTGGCAAAAAAATACGATCCCGAACGCGACCTTGATCTCTACTTCGATAAACCTGCGACAACGGAGCCGCCTAATGAAGAATGAAAAGATTGGAATTTGGCAATTTGTTCCCGAAGCTGCAGGAGAACGTGCAGATGTATATTTGCTAAGACAAATTGAGTTGAAGCGTCCCGGAACGACGAGAGCGCAACTTAAACAATGGTTTAGCGATGGTCACATTAGCAGTTTAGGGAAAAGTATAAAAAGCGGAGAAAAAACCCGGATCGGCCGCATGATAGAAGTGCGCCCGCCTCAAGCACCAACAATCGCTGAATTACCCCTCCCGCAAGCAATGGAGCTTGACATACGCTATGAAGACGACTACCTCTTAGTAATAAATAAGCCTCAAGGACTTGTTGTGCATCCGGCCGTTGGGCATGCGCAAGACACTCTGGTCAACGGGCTTCTGTATCATTACGGAGAAAATTTGTCCGATGCACAAGGTGTATTTAGGCCAGGCATTGTACATCGTATTGATAAAGATACGTCCGGCCTCTTGCTTATTGTTAAAGATGTTAAAGTGCATGCCAAACTTGCCAATGCTTTGCGTAAGCATGAAATAAAACGCCACTACATGGCCTTAGTGTATGGGCATGTGTCTGCTGAATCAGGGACTATCGATGCACCGATTGGACGTGCGGCAGGGGACCGTCAGAAAATGGCCGTAAGGGCAGATGGTCGTGCTGCGGTTACACATTTTGCCATTAATGAAAAACTTAGGGGCATGACTTTGCTTGACTTGGATTTAGAGACAGGCAGAACACATCAAATCCGTGTTCATTTGAAGTACATTGGACATCCAATCGTAGCCGATTCTGTATATGCACCCAAAGGCAATACTTATGGCTTGAAGGGACAAGCGCTGCACGCTTCCAGACTCGAATTTGTTCATCCTGTCAGCAACGAAGTAGTAAGAGTTGAAGCAGAACTTCCTAATTATATGCGTGATTTAATCGAGCAAGAGAGACTTTGAATGCGCCGCAACAACTTTGTTTAGTGAATAAGTAGTACCGAAAAGTGTACAATTAGACTTACAGTATTTTATGTAAAGGAAAATGGATGGAAGAAAAATTATTCATTGATGATATTAATGACTTACGCACGCTGAGCGGCACCTTAAATACTAATTTTCAAGAACTGGAAAAACAGTTGCACGTTCAAATCGAAGCAGCTGAAGATGGTCTGGCGATAAGAGGTGAGAAAGAACCCGTTGAAGCTGCGCATGCAATTTTAGAAAAAATGCTCCATCTAAAACGCACTGGGATAGCGCCCGATGCACATGCCGTTCATTATTTAACAGAAAAAGCAGTGGAACAAAAGCTAAGTGACGTGCGGAGTTTTTCGCCCAATACCGTTTGCATAACTGCTAAAGGCAGGCCGATTAGTAGTAAAACACAAGGACAGACACGGTATATTGAGGCGATGCGTAAAAATGAGGTGACCTTTGCGGTTGGTCCTGCAGGTACTGGCAAAACTTTCCTCGCCGTCGCCATGGCTGTGCAAGCGTTCAGACAACAAGAGGTCGAGCGCATCATTCTTACGCGCCCAGCGGTTGAGGCTGGTGAAAAGTTAGGCTTTTTGCCAGGCGATTTACAAACAAAAGTAGACCCCTACATGCGCCCTTTGTATGATGCGTTATTTGAACTGATGGGTGCCGAACAATATACGAAAAACCTTGAAAAAGGCGTCATCGAAGTCTCGCCTTTGGCTTATATGCGTGGACGCACACTGGATTCTTCTTTTATCATTCTGGATGAAGCTCAGAATACGACGATGGAACAAATGAAAATGTTTCTAACCCGAATCGGTTTCAATTCCAAAGCGGTTATTACGGGTGATGTAACCCAAATCGACTTGCCCCATGATAAAAAATCTGGACTTAAGGGCGTTAGGCAAATATTAAAAGCTGTAGAGGGGCTAAGCTTCATTGATTTGGACCAAAGCGACGTGGTGCGCAATGGTTTAGTACAGCGTATCATTAGAGCATATGAAGCGTATGACAAAGGAGGACGCACGCATGGCTCGTTTACCTAAACTCGGTAAGGATAAGCCGAGCATCAGGCCACCTAAGACGGCACTAATTAATAGTGACAAAAGTCTGAATAATAAAGTCAATAATGCTGATAATCCAGATGAGTTAACAACAGTCAGCAAGCGTATTCAAGCGTTCTTTAGTCGCTATATTATCCAGCATCTAGCCGAGATTTTCTTGTATATCTTTTTGGTAGTTGTTTTGACTGGCTTTACATACATTGTCTCTTTGCCACAGCGCTACAGCATTCAGATTGGAGATGTTTCACCGGTTGACATAACATCTACTAGGGACATTGTAGATCGAGAGACAACTAATCGCCGTGCCGAACAAGCCGCAATAAATGTTCCTCAAGTTTACAAGCGTGCAGTAGAGGAGTCCGATGCCTCCGTGGGACGCGTGCAAACATTCTATGCAATTGTTGATCAAACGCGTACTGAACTGAGAGAAATTGCTACGCCAAAAGAAACCACAAGTACTGTGGCACCAACAACAGCAAGCAATCCACCTAGTACTACGGAAGCTCCACCGGCAGGTGGCGGGGGCGGTGATATTACAAGCGAAACAAGCGGGGCGGCTGCGGTTGCAGAAACAACAGTGGCTGTTACTGAAACAACGGTAAGTGTGGCAGCGACTACTATTCCCGTAAGCTACACAACGGCTCAGATTGATCAATATGCACAGATACTAATAGCGCGCACAAAATCTCAGTTGGGACTCGAACTTCTGACACAACATGCAACGATGCTGGTCAGCTTAGAAGATTCTTTTTACCAAAGCATTAAAGAACAGTCCATAACGATCGCACAACAAATCATGAGCGAAGCACATGATAGTGCAGGCTTAAATACGCAAATTGAGGCGCGTGTTAAAGCGCTGACATCAAGTGTTAATGTTTACATCAATGAGTACGCCACCGTGGCAAATGTCTTAACAGCCTTCCTTAGACCAAACATTGTTTTAGATGAAGAAGCTACGGTTAAAGCGCGCGAAGCAGAGAGTGCGCGTATTTTTAACAATCCCACCATGATTCCTGCTGGTACAAGAATCCTTAATGTCGGTGATGTAATCGATGTAAAAACATATGAATACCTTGAAGAGTTGAACCTCATTCAGCAGCCAGGGATAGAGTATTCTTTACTATTACAGATTTTGATTCTTATAAGCGTTATCGTTTTGTCTATTATTCTGTTTTTAGTACTACGGCTAAAAGCCCAAGCAGCAAGTAATCGCGATTTGCTTTTGATAGGAATTACAATACTAGTAACTTATGTACTAGCCGCATTCCTTAGTAAATTCTCTGTTTATGCAGCTCCAATCTATTTCTTGGCCATCGTACTAACTATTCATTTCAGCTTTGAAATTGGCTTTATTATTGCAGTATTGACTACCATAGCCTCTATCCCTTTCATTCCCACGCCTGGAGCACTCTTTCCCATACTGTTTGGACTTTTTTGTATTGCGCTCATGACCGAAGAACTCAGCAAGCTGAGAAGCACGGCTTGGCTTATTGCAATCTCAATTTTTAGTCCTGGTCTCATGGTTACCATCTATGGTGCCTTAGTCAAAAATCCATGGGGAACCATTGGCCAAAATGCGCTCATAGCAGGACTTTGTGGTGGTCTCTGTGCCGTCGCCGCACTGGGTATTCAACCAGTTTTAGAGATGCTAAGTTCATCGGTATCTGCCACCCATTTGATTAAACTCGCTCAACCTAGTCAGCCCTTACTAAGACGACTGTTTTTGGAAGCGCCTGGTACTTATCAGCATTCCATGATGGTTGCTAACTTAGCAGAAAAGGGTGCGGAAGTCATTGGTGCTGATTCACTCCTTGTACGTGTTGGTGCATACTATCATGATATTGGCAAAATGGATCACCCCGAAGTTTTCACCGAGAACCAAACCGACTATAATCCACATGACTACTTGAGTCCGGAAGAAAGCGTAGCGCTCATTATTGGCCATGTAGAGGGCGGATTAAAAACAGCCAGGCGTCATAGATTGCCTTTGCCATTACAAAATTTCATCAAAGAGCATCATGGTAATACCTTGCAAGCCTCCTTCTTCTACAAAGTGCAAGAAGAAGCCGAAGAACGTGGTGAAGTAGCCCCTAACGAAGATGACTATCGTTATCCCTGGCCCATACCAAGTTCAAAAGAGACGGCAATAGTTATGCTAGCCGATTCACTTGAAGCCGCAATTCGTTCAACGCAGACGAAGGACTTGGCTGGTGCAGAAAAAGTTGCGCGCAACATTGTAAAAATCAAAAATGAACAAAACCAACTGATAAATTCAGGCTTGTCCTATCAAGAAGTCGAAGAACTTGTACTATCCTTTGTACAGACTTATCAGGGGCAGTTCCACGAAAGAGTGAGGTATCCGGATGCACGTCCAGTTTCTAAACACCCAAAGCAAATACAGCCTTCAAACACATAAAGAACAGCTTACCAAGGCTTTAAACACAGCCTGGGATAGTATTCCCGCATCTTCGAAGAAGCCTTTAAAAGATGTCGAACCTGAGCTAAGTCTCAGCTTTGTCGGTCCTAGGCAGATAAAAAAACTTAACCAAGAAGCGCGGGGCGTTAATGAAACTACCGATGTCTTGTCCTTTCCATTGCATACGTTTAATGCCGGAAAATCTCCGATAAATTTGGATGCCGCAAGCTTTTATCCGGCTGATGAGACAGCTATGCGTGGAGACGACTTTGCTGAAGCGCAGCTTGAAGGCGGTGAGAAGCTTGCCATAAACCTTGGCGACATCGTCTTGTGCCCAGAGCGCGCACTAGATCAAGCAAACACATATGGGCATAGTTTTGAAAGAGAATTAATTTTCCTGGCCGTGCACGGCTTTTTACATCTTGTTGGCTACGATCATGAGGACAAGGCTTCTGAAAATAAAATGCGAAAGCTGCAAACAAGCCTCATGGATAAACTAGGCTATGCGTTGTTAGATGAGCACACGGTAAAAAGCGCACAAATCTCAGAAAACGATTTGAACACTAGTGTTTACAATACGCCTAAAGGGTTTAAGTCGGGTTTTATTGCGATTGTTGGACGGCCGAATGCTGGAAAATCGACTCTGTTGAATCAACTAAGCGGAGAATATCTAGCAATCATTTCTCACAAAGCACAAACAACACGCAGCAATATTCGTAGCATCATCGACAGCGACGAAGCACAATGCATTTTTATTGACACGCCTGGACTGCACAGCCCTAAACACAAGTTAGGCAACTTTATGATGGAAGGTGCAAAGTCAGCAATCCACGACAGTGACGTCGTACTGCTTCTTTTAGACGCCTCCAAGCGCTATCTTACGCAACATGAGCTCGAACTTGCCAAAGAGGCTGATGCGGCTGGTAAACCTGTAATTCTGGCTATCAATAAAATCGACTTAATAGATAAATTGGACCTTTTGCCACTCATCGACCGGCTCTCAAAAGAACTTGGTTTTCAGGCCATTGTTCCGATTTCTGCTTTGACTGGTGATGGTGCAACCCTATTGATGGACCAGATTGTCAAGTATTTACCTGAAGGCCCTCGCTTTTATTCTGCTGACGACTATACGGACCAGACTGAACGTCAATTAGCCGCAGAACTTATTCGCGAAAAGATACTGCGTTTTACTAACCAAGAAATCCCTCATGGAACTGGAGTCATCATAACGAGCTTTGATGAAAGCTTCATTGAAGGCGCAGAAGATGCTTATGCTCGTAGCCTCGTAAAAATAACCGCTGATATTCTCTGTGAACGAGAAACACATAAAATTATTTTAATTGGCAAAAACGGCACCATGCTAAAACGCATCGGCAGTTCCGCACGTATTTCTATCGAAGAAATGTTAGCTTGTAAAGTCTTCTTAAAACTATTTGTTAAAGTGCGTCCAGACTGGCGTAATCGCTCTGCCATTCTCAATGACCTTGGATATCAGCTCTCCAAAGAAGAAAAAGCAAGTAGAAAGAAAAAATAAACGATGAGCCAAGTCACCGTCAAAGCGTTGATTCTTCGTTCCAATCCTGCCACAGAGAATGACCGATATGTCAGGCTACTGAGTAGTGAATACGGTTTAATCGAGGCCTATGCCAGAGGTGCACTACGTTCAAAAAGCAAATTGCTTGCGACGACTGAAGCATTCAGCCTCTGCGAATTTAATCTGTTTACTAACAAAGAAAAGTACTACGTGAACCAAGCGAATTTCGTGTATCCTTTTGCCAAACTTAAAAAGAACATTGAGGCTCTGACAGCCGCGGCTCACTTATCGGATATTGCCATAGACGTTAGTCAAAGTTTAGAACAGTTTGAAGCGCTATATCAATTAATGGTTTATGGTTTTTACGCACTCGAACAAGCTGTAGAGCGGAGTGCTGAAGCGCTTCTGGCAGCAACACATGCCGGAGAGATACGCTTATTAGCCTTGGCTGGTTATCCGCTTGAGTTTGCACCTTGTTCCCATTGTTCACTGGCTTTGGACGAAATAAAGAATGTCTATTTTAGTTTTCCGCGTATGCAGTTTGTTTGTGAAGGTGAAGCTAAGCAATCATTTAGGACACCTACATCTTCTATTACAAGACCATCATGGGAAAGAGCGGCAGACCTGTATTTAGGGCAAGCTGTGTGGCCAGTCTCCCAGGGTTTGCTCGAGGCACTACGCTTTTTTTCAGCCGCTCCTGTGCAGCGCTTGTTTTCATTTTCTGTTAGTAAAGAACTCGAAAGAGAGCTCGCGGCTTTTACCCAGGCCTATTTAATGGCTTCATTAGAGAAAAACTACAAGCGTCTTGAATTCTTGTTTCAGCTCACAGGTATCTAATTGTGTGTTTATCACTCGTAATCTGGCACTTCGAGAAGTGCTTTTTTTAAGTCTTCTAAACTTGAAATATACACAGGATTCCATTCCTCTGGAAATAGTTGTCGATAATCGGGGCGGGCGTAGCGTTGATCAAGCAAAAGAATCAAGCCTTTATCGTTTTCGCTGCGAATAAGTCGACCAGCAGCCTGCATGATTTTGTTGAAGCCAGGGAATTGATAGGCGTACTGGTAGCCTTGATGGTTTACTTCGTTATAGTATTCTTTCATAAGCTCTCGTTCCGGTGAAATCTGGGGAATTCCTGTTCCCACAATAATGACACCGTTTAAGCGTTCTCCCGTCAAATCGATACCTTCGCCAAATATCCCGCCCAATATTGCTAGGCCAAGTAGACTTCGTGTGTTGTCACTGTAGTCGAATTTTGCCAAAAAAGCGCGTTTGTTTGTGTCATTCATGCCACGATTTTGAACTATGGTATCAACCGGTCTATCTTTGAAAATGCGTGAAAACAAGGGCAGAGCACTTTCCAGATAAGCATAAGACGGAAAGAATAATAAATATTTTCCAGGCCTTGCCAAAAGCGTGTTGGAGACAAGTTTTACAAGTGTCGTCAAGCTATTCTTGCGTTCTTGGTAGGTAGTTTGAATTTGGTCATATACATAAAGCGCTAGATTCTCTGGCGGAAAAGGGGAGGGAAGAATAAGTGTATCGGGTTTGTCATCACGAGCATGTCCACAGAATGCGGATGAAAAATAGGGCAAAGGTGACAATGTAGCAGAAAAGAATACCGCAGCATGCTGATCTCTATAGAGTGCGATAAGGCGATTGGATGCATCTAAACACAATAAACGCAATTGCAATTCATCTTTATTAAGCTCTGCAGCGAAGACATAATGCTGATTATAAAACTCGTCTGCGACACGCAGAAAAAATAAAGCAGAAAAATGAAAGTCCAAGACTTCACGTTTTTTTAGCAAATCGGGTATGTCATCTAAGACTTCACGCAAGACAAAACTGAGTCCCCTCAAGGTTTTGATGAAATTAGGGGCTGCTTGCCTCATGGCGCGAAAGCTATCTGTCTGCAGAATTGCGTTTGCATCAACATCTTTTTCCAACACATCGAAGGCTGCCTGCTGAAGTTTGATTGCAGCTTTGAGGGCGTCAATGTAACGCATTAAGGGGAAAAAGTAGCGCTCTTGATCGCCTAAAAACTCTTTTATCACACTTGCGGCTTTGTTTACTTGCGTTTCAGTCAGTGTTGCGCTGTACATTTCTCTCATACGATCAGGCAGGTTGTGTGCTTCGTCTATAAGTAGGGCGAAATGAGCTTGCGGCATGTTGAAAAAGCGTTGTAGGCGCACACGCGGGTCAAATGCGTGGTTGTAATCTCCAATAATGACATCACAGTACAAAGCTGCATCAAGGGAGAGTTCAAAGGGACAAAGTCGGTATTTTTGGCCCATTTCTTGCACTAATTCTGCGTTGATTGTGAAATTTAGCAACAACTCAGAAAGCCCAGCTTGTAAGTTGTTGTAATAAGAAGTGGCATACGGGCAAATCCGTGTGTCACAGTAGAGCTCAGGAGCTAAGCAAAGCTGTTCTTTAGCGGTAAGCGTTAATCGACGGAGAGCAAATCTGCCTTCAGTTAGGTCGCTCAGCGCTTCTTCAGCTACCATGCGTGTTGAGGTTTTAGCTGTTAGATAAAAAATCTGCTCAACGAGATGCGCACCGAGTGCCTTAACGCTGGGATAGAGGGTGGACATCGTTTTGCCAGTACCTGTTGGTGCTTGGACCAGAAGTGGAGTACGAGAACGAAGGTTTTTGAGGACCTGTTGCATAAAGATTTTCTGACCATCGCGCAGCTGGGGGTAGGGGAAACGCAATTGCTTGATATCACGGTCTCGGCGTGCACGATAGTCGCGAAAGTCTCTGGCAAAATCTAGATAGCGCACAGCGGTCATTTCGAACCATTCTTCGAGTGCCGCAAAAGATTCGCGTCTCTCGAGCTGAAAGCTTTGCAAGTCCTCGCTAGAAACGTAGGCAAGTTTATACAGCCTTTCTTGCCTGGCAAAATCGGTAATGAGCTTTTGTCGCGTTACGTCATCATCTAGAGGGAGCGCATCAATTAGACTTTGTCTTTCCTCTAAAGCATACATGTAGCAGTACATTTTACACTGTGCCCAATGGAGGGTTTCGCCTCGCGTTGACAACTCTGCAACGGGTATACTGACCGACTTAACTTCGATGATGTATGCGCCACCGTCATTTTTGGCCAGGACGTCGGCACGCCCTTGAATGCGCATAGAGAAGTCGCCGCTCGTATAATCTGCTTTCAGACTATACTCGGTGTTGACTTGCGTGTCAGGTGCTTGCTTTTTAAGTTTATGAAAAAAAGCTTGGTGCACCCTCGTGCCTTCCGCACCGCTCACGTCTGAGAACGTCAGCGGCGATAGACCGCCATCTTGATGCACAAAAGAAACGAGTTGTGTAACGCTTATGACAACGTCTGGTTTGATGATGATAGGTGATTTTGGCAAAACATGCTCCTACTATTCTGATTCTTATATATGCAGTATACCGCGAGACCAAGAAAAGTTAAAAAAACTGCCAAGCATCGCTCAGCAGTTCAGAAAATTATGTAGATTTATATAGTCTTAGATCCCCATCATGTATTGCATGAGGCAAGGAACTTCATTTGGATTGGAAAGGCTGATTCTTAAACCAGTAGTGCCAGGCTTAATCATCTTGAGCATTTGATGTGCCGTTGCGCTATGCTTCAAACTACATCTTGAATCATCGGGCAAATGCAAATATACTTCCCCTTGAATTCCACTCACTTCTGATAGAAAACGCTCCATATTTGGTATCCACATTATATTTAACATCATCAAGTTCTCCTTTGCTTTTGTTGGTTTAGATGTTTTTGTTTTGCCATCCGCTTAATAAAAATATACCATCATTTATGGCGTTGAAATAGCATGAAACAAGCGATATACTAAGACAAAACCGTCATAAGTGAGGGAAACATGGCTATTTCAACATATAGAATACAAATTAGTGAGCAGGGGGAGGAACTACTTGAACATGGTTCCACTGCTTTCCCGGTAGCTTGTTATCACGATGATTTAAAAGCAGACAAAGTTCCCTGGCATTGGCATGATCAAGTGGAGATTGCCCTTGTGACAGAAGGACAAGTTGTCGTGGCAGCAGGTAAGGAGAAGCTCATCATTCCTGAGGGCGACGGTTTTTTCGTTAATGTCGGCGTACTCCATTCTGTTTGGGATGTCGATTGCAGTTCATGTCGCTTGCACTCAATGGTTTTTCTTCCACGCTTTGTTGCAGGTGGAGTAGACAGTGTAATTTGGCAAAAATATGTCTACCCACTAATCACTGATAAATGCCAAAATGTCTTGCATTTTTCTCAAAATATCCCCTGGCAAAACGAAATCCTTCAATCCATAGAAAACGCATGGCAAGGCTTAGCACATGAAGAAGCAGGTTTTGAATTCCAAGTACGCGAAGATGTATCGCGTGTCGTCTATTGTTTATCAAAGCAGCGCCCGAAAACACTAAAACTACCAAGTGAAAAATCATTAAGAGACAGTGAACGTATTAAAAAAATGTTGCTTTTTATACAAGAACATTATGCTGAACCCATCACAGCTGCCGACATTGCTGAGAGTGCTTTAATCAGCGAAAGCGAGTGCCTACGCTGCTTTCGCAATACTATTGATACGACCCCAATCCAATATTTAAAAAACTTCCGCCTACAAAAGGCAGCGGACTATTTGCTTGCTTCACAGCTTGGAATCGCAGATATAGCCTCACGTTGTGGGTTTCAAGAGATGAGTTATTTTGCCAAAACCTTTAGAGAACTACGCGGAATGACGCCTTCTGAGTTTAGAAGAGTGAAGCAAGTGCAGCAATAATCTCCTGCGTATCTACATGAAATAAAAGCGAGAAATAAAAAAAGCTCCCTTGCGGGAGCTACTGGTGCGGGAAACAGGACTTGAACCTGCATGATCAAGGATCACTAATACCTGAAACTAGCGCGTCTGCCAATTCCGCCATTCCCGCAGTACCTGAAAATTCTATATCATATTTTGGGGCTTTGCAAGTGAACGAGAAATTTCGTTCTTCTTAACATTGACCTGCTATACTTGTAGGTGCGAGTGGTCTCGCAATTTAGGAGGATTCATATGAAAAATGGCGTCATGCTTCAATCGTTCGAGTGGAATACTTATGGCGAAGGACGATTTTATAAAGAATTAGCTAAAAAAGCCAAGGAGCTTAAAGAAGCCGGTATAACGGGCGTCTGGTTACCACCTGCCTCCAAAGGCACTTCAGATATGGACGTTGGCTATGGCGTATACGACTTATATGATTTAGGTGAGTTTGATCAAAAGGGATCCGTACGTACAAAATATGGTACGAAAAAAGAACTCATTGCTGCCATAAAGGCATTAAAGAAGGAAGGTCTGGAAGTATATGCAGACCTCGTATTAAATCATAAAGCTAACGCAGATGAGACTGAACTTGTCCAGGCAGTTAAAGTAGATCCACAAGACCGTAACAAAGAAATTTCGGAACCAATGGAAATTGAAGCTTGGACCAAATTTACTTTCCCTGGTCGTGGGAAAAAATACTCTGATTTTCAATGGAACTGGACCCATTTTACGGGTGTAGACTCAGATGCACGAACGGGTGAGCATGGTATTTTTAAGCTTATTGGAGCGGACAAAAATTGGTCGCAGAATGTGTCAACCGAATTAGGCAACTTTGATTATCTCATGTTTGCAGACGTAGACGTTGCGCATCCAGATGTCCGCGAAGAATATTTTAAATATGCAGAATGGTTGGTCAACGAACTCGGGCTAGATGGCTTTCGCTTAGATGCCGTGAAGCATATCGACTCTGAGTTTATGAACGACTTTATCTCACACATAAAAGCCAAAGCAGGTGATGAATTCTATGCCGTAGGTGAGTACTGGCTCTACGATGAGGCAGCAACCAATCATTACTTGTATAAAACAGATTACGATATGGATCTGTTTGACGTTGGTCTACATTTCAATTTTCAAAACGCCGCCAAAGCAGGCGAAGACTATGACTTAAGAAAAATATTTGATAACAGCATTGTTCAAGAACACCCACAACTTGCTGTGACATTTGTAGACAATCATGATAGTCAACCAGGTCAAGCTCTAGAATCCTGGGTTGATGCTTGGTTTAAGCCATTGGCTTACGCTATGGTTTTATTGCGTAAAGACGGCTATCCGTGTGTGTTTGCGGGCGATTACTACGGTATTGAAGGTGACGAACAAAACCAAGGGCATGCTGACTACATTAATCGTCTTATCAAAATTCGTCAGGAGTTTGTCTTCGGTGAACAGAAAGATCTTTTCCAAGACGAGCACTGTATTGGCTGGGTTTTATATGGTGATGAAAATCATCCTGGCAAAATGGTGGTAGGCGTCAACAATGCTTCTGATAACGCATTACATGTGGACATGGGTTCAGAAATGGCGGGTAAAACATTCGTCAATAAACTCAATGAAGAACAGGACCAAGTTGTGTTGGACGAGGATGGCAAAGCAGATTTCCCTATCCCAGGCGGTGGAGTCGCGGTATGGGTAGGCTAATTTCTACTTGAAAAATGAACGTATTTTGTCTTTACAGTGAATTGCTAGAATATTAATCTTATCTAAACCGTTGAATCGGAAAAGTAGAGTAAGTGCTCTGGTTTCAGAGAGTCGCCGCTGGTGTGAATGCGATACAGGAACTTATTTGAATGGTCCGATGAGGGCGACCTGAGCCGTAGTGTATAAACACTTTGGGGTAGGGAAGACGAAAACCTCGCGTCAGGAGGTGTGCGCATGTTGGTGCGTATGAGTGGACGTATTTTTACGTCAAGCCGGGTGGTACCGCAGGAGTGAAGACTCTTGTCCCTGCAGCAGCAGTTTAGGGGACATGGGTCATTTTTTATGCCTTTGTCTCAAAAGAAAAGGAGAAGAGATCAATGGCTAAACAGATTCCTTACAAAACCATCTTAAAAGAAGATGAAATTCCAAAGGCGTATTACAATGTTACCGCGGATATGAAAACAATTCATCGACCGATTCTGAATCCCGGTACTATGCAGCCGATGACGGTAGACGAGCTTTCTGCGGTGTTTTGCCGAGAATTAGCAGCACAAGAATTGAATCATACTGATCGGTTTATCCCAATTCCAGAAGAGGTCCAAGAATTTTATAAGATGTATCGTCCGTCGCCCCTTGTCCGTGCGTACTTTTTAGAAAAGGCACTAGGCACCCCTGCCCATATTTACTATAAATTCGAGGGTGGAAATACTTCGGGCTCGCACAAACTAAACTCAGCTATTGCTCAGGCATATTACGCCAAGAAGCAAGGCTTGAAGGGCATTACGACAGAAACAGGTGCTGGTCAATGGGGTACAGCCTTGTCTATGGCTTGCGCGTACTTTGACTTAGACTTAAAAGTGTTTATGGTTAAAGTATCAGCCGAGCAAAAACCGTACAGAAAGATTGTCATGGAGACTTACGGTGCCTCCGTAACGCCTTCACCTTCAAATACAACCGAAACAGGACGCAAAATGTTGGCAGAAAACCCAACGAGCGGCGGATCCTTAGGCTCCGCGATATCGGAAGCTGTTGAAACGGCCATGGGTTCGGAAGACTATCGCTACACCTTAGGTTCTGTACTAAATCAGGTGCTCTTACACCAGTCCATCATTGGTCTCGAGACAAAAGCAGCCTTAGACAAAATTGAAGTCGAAGCTGATATTGTGATTGGTTGTGCGGGTGGCGGATCAAATTTAGGTGGCTTGATGTCAGCATTTATGATGGACAAACTGGCAGGGAAGCGTGCACCATACTTTATTGCGGTTGAGCCTGCATCCTGTCCTTCGTTGACGCGTGGTCGTTTTGCCTATGACTTTTGTGATATGGGTCAAGTGACACCATTGGCAAAAATGTACACCCTAGGTGCGACCTACCTTCCTTCACCGAGTCATGCAGGAGGCCTACGTTTTCATGGCATGAGCCCCATTCTTTCACAGCTCTATCATGATGGTTTTATTGATGAAGCACGTGCAGTAACGCAAAATGAGATTTTCGAGGCAGCAACATTGTTCTCAAGAACTGAGGGCCTTTTACCTGCACCTGAGTCCGCTCACGCGATTCATGCTGCCATCGATGAAGCAATGAAGTGTAAAGAAAGTGGCGAACACAAAAACATCGTCTTTGGTTTGACAGGAACTGGTTACTTTGACTTAGCTGCCTACCAAGCATTTAATGAAGGCAATTTAAGCGATAAACTCCCCAGTGATGAAGACTTAGCACTAGGATTTTCTAGAATTCCTGCTCAACCCGACTCAAACGAGTAGCTCTAAAATTTGTTTTTTATAGTTCAAGAATTCCGGCTGGAGATAAAAATCTGGCCGGCGCTTGAGCGTTTGATCTATCACGATTTCATGTGCGATTTGGCCAGGGTTGGCTGTCAGTATTAAGATTCGATCCGAGAGCTTAATCGCTTCGTCAACATCGTGCGTAATAAACAATGTCGACAGTTGTAGTTTTTCCATGATGTTCAAATACCAGCTGTGGACTTGTGCTTTAGTTATTGCGTCAAGCGCTGAAAATGGTTCATCCAAGAGAGCGACATCTTGGGAGAATAGATAGGTGCGTAAGAGTGCTGCACGTTGCGCCATGCCTCCAGATATTTGATGTGGATATTTGTGCTCAAAGCCAGCAAGTCCGAAAGCAGAGAAGTAAGGGGCAGCTTTTGCCCTTGCTGCATCGCGCGAAACGCCTTTGACTAAGAGAGGTAGGCAAACATTATCTAATATAGTCAAATGCTTTAGTAAGAGATCCTTTTGCAACATGTAAGCAACCTGGCCTTGCTTGCCGGTGATATCAACACCACGCAGGCATATGTTGCCTTCGTCAGGCAAAAGCAAGCCGGAGATTAGGTTGAAAAGGGTCGTTTTGCCACTACCACTAATGCCTAAAAGCGAGATAATCTCACCTTGATAAAGTTTTAGGTCAACATTATCTAAGACTTCGTGCTCACCAAAGCTTTTACTCAGTTTATTAACTTCTAAAACTAGATTATCAGGGGAGGTAGTCATTCGTGAAACCTGTATCCTTAGGTATTTCTTGCTCAATCAGTTGATTATCCCAGAGCCACGCATAAAAAGCATTCCAACGCTCAGGACTAATTTCTCCCCAGCGAGTGCCATCAGCGATATATTGCTTTGCCAACCACGATTGACTTGCTTTGACTAGCTTAGGGTCCAGTTCAGGTGCTGCTTCCAAAAGAATGTCTGCAGCCGCTTCAGGATTTTCAATGGCATAATTGTAGCCCTTTGTTGTAGCGCGTAAGAAAGCTTTTACAATTTCTGGGTCTTCGGCTAAAAGCTTATCATTTGCAATGATGGTTGGGGAGTAATAATCAAAGACAGGGTTAATGTCGGCAAAATTCCAATAGTTGGTATCGAGCCCCGCCAATTGCGTGGCAATGCCATCCCACGCATAGAAAATCCAAACTGCATCAATATTAGTCTGTAAGGCGCTGACGACATCAGTCACCATAGATGGAATGAGCTCTAGTTGTGAGAAATCACCACCAGCAGTTTCCATCACATTCTTCATCATTGCTTGCTCGACTGGTAAGCCCCAAGTGGCATACTTTTTACCTTCAAGTCCTTTTGGAGTAGCGATGTTTTTATCTTTCAGTGAGATAACACCCGAGGTATTGTGATTGATGATTGCTGCGATGCTGGTGACGGGGAGTGGGGTAGAGGAAGTATAAGCAGGGGCGATGCTGTCTTGAAAAGATACTGCAAAATCAGCATTCCCTGCCGCTACAAGTGCCTCAGCTCCACCCTCAGGCGGTTGTTGAATATCCAAGTCTATGCCTTCTTCTTCGAAATATGCAAGTTTTTTGGCAACATATATACCCGTGTGATTGGTGTTTGGAGTCCAATCAAGAATAAAACTCATTTTCCTTAGTGCGGTTTTTTCGGAATCACTCGTTTTAGTGCTTGTTTGTACATTTGTAGTCGTTGTGCCTGCACACGCTGTTAGTCCAATCATTATTGAAAAACTAAGTAATACCGCTAATGCTTTGATATTTTTCATTCTTTCATTTCCTTTCTATCCCATGGCATTGCAATTTTCTTGATATAGTCGAGCAGGCTCAGGAGAGCTAAGCTCAGCATAGATATAAGAAAAATGACAGCGAACATTTTGTCGTATGAGTAAGAAGCTTTGACCCTAGTCATGTAGACCCCCAGACCTTGATTGCCACCTAACCATTCCGCTATGACAGCACCTACGACTGCATATGATGCGGCTATTTTTAGAGAAGAAAAAAACGGTGTAAGGCTACTAGGCCATTTGATGTATTTAAAGATTTGGGCTTTACTGGCCCCCATTGCTTGTAACAGTTTTATCTCATCTGGATCAGCGCTGCGGAATCCTTCCAGAAGATTAGTCGTAATTGGGAAGAAAGTTACGATGAGAATCAAAACGACTTTTGGCGCAATCCCATAACCCATCCACAACACGAGCAGTGGAGCAATAGCAACCGTCGGAATGGTTTGCGTAAGCACGAGAATGGGATAGAGCGCCCGTCTCATGATAGTAAAGCGATCCATTAGCAGCGCAAACACAAAACCTAGTAAAATGCCTAAGCCTAAACCTAAGCCAGCTTCCCAAAGTGTAATCCACAAGTTTTTCATGAGTAAGGGAAAATCATTCACGAAAGCCTTAAGTACATCTATTGGAGATGGCAAAAGAAACTTCGGCACCAAGCCCAAGCTTGATACGCTTTGCCAAACAATTAACAAAACGATAATTAGAAGTGGCGCATAAAGATTAATGCGAATATTTGCCAACTTTTTCATCAATACTCAAAATCTCCTGCTCCGGTGCATAAGATGTCTTAATATACGCTGAAACTGCATCAGCACCTGCTTCTATACAAATTTCATGACAACGTCTAATAATCTGCATAAGCGTATCAAAATCCCCTTCGACAGTTGTTTCGAAAGGTCCGACAAAAAACTTTAACCCGGTTGAGGCAATGTATGCGATAACCTCATCAACGATACGTACAACTTCAGCAGTACTAGTATCTTTTGACCTTGGTAGTACTTGTATGGCAATACTTGAATGGACCATGATAATCCTCCTTATGGTTAAACCTGAAGGAGACCGTGGTCTAATTAAAAAGACCCGGTACACAGCCGAGTCGCAATACGTTTAAGTATGTTCCCTCCGCCGGCATTATCCGAACAGGTTTTGAGGGTCAGGTGGCTCACCACCTCTCTCAGCCGAGTTATCTCAGCTCCCCTTATCAATCTATAGTTTAACGATAGGCGTGAAACGGATAAATGTCAACTAGCTACTTAGCTAGCTAATCTAACATCGCCTCTAAAAACCGAATTTCCAAACGCTCAGGATCTACTTCGACCTCCACTCCGTAGGGCAGGACGCAGCGTGGATAGGCGTGGCCAAAATTGACGTTGTATAAGACAGGAAGCGTCGGATTATCAATGACTTCAACTAAAACTTGTTTATATTCTCCGTAACCGACTTCGTTTTGGGGTTTGCCCACAAGGATGCCATGGATGACATCAAAGATTCCGCGGCTCTTTAGGGTCTGGAGCATTTTGCCAAAAACATCCGGACTAACTTGAGCTTCGCTTGTTTCGATAAAGAGAATCTTCCCACGCCATGTATTTAAATCGGGAAAAATTGCATACTTTTCAGACAGCGCTTTCTGTTCCGGATCGCTGGCAGACGTCAGGGTTTCATACAGTGTTTCCAAACATCCGCCAAGTAGACGACCTCTGAACGGCTCATTGCTCTGCAGCATCTGAAAGCCATGCTTCTCAGGATGGCGCACACGCTCCGTTCCTATTTGAGACGCAGAAAAATCTGTCCTTTCTTCGTACCAATAAGCGCTAGAAACAATAGGCTGAGGTGGTGCGGGACTGAAATACTGGCTAAATGCTTCTTTGGTATAGGCTAGCATGTCGCCGGCCATTTCTGAGAGATCATTAATGTAGTTGGGCCCATAAAATGAAACCATGCCAAGCTTGAAAAACATCAGATGATTGACAGTGCTATCTGAAAATCCAGTAAAGATTTTGGGCTTTGTTTGTACAAGCTGACAAAATGTAGGGTCGTCCAATAAATAAGGTAGGAGGCGATACGTATCCTCCCCACCGATTGCAGCAATGATTCCTCGTATTTCGTCATCGGCGAAAGCCTGCTTCAAATCAGCAGCCCTCGCTTCAGGATGATTCATTAAATACTCTATACCTTTTAAAGCGTTGGGCATGAAAACGGGTTCCAAGCCAAATGAACGTAAGCGCTTCGTCCCTAAGTCCAAATAATGCTGGCAAAAATCCTCTCCCAATTTCCCATCGGAAAGGCTCACAATTGCGACTTTATCACCATTATTCAATGCTTTCGGTTTAATCATCGATTGTTTACCTTTCTCAATTCCCCATTTCTATAGAAATGTTATTAAAGATGCTCAGGATGTCATCCAGGATGATGGCTTCCTTGATCGCATCTTGTTTATCTAGAATCACGGTGCCTTCGTGCATCATCAAAATACGGTTGCCGTAGTCCAGTGCGAAACGCAGGTTGTGCGTGACCATGATGACGGTAAAATCGCTTTGAGATACCAGTTTGTCCGTCAGTTCCATGACCGTCTGGGAGGAGCGTGGATCTAAGGCTGCGGTGTGTTCATCTAAAATCAGTAAATCCGGTTTCACTAGTGTGGACATCAGAAGGGCAAGGGCTTGGCGCTGCCCACCGGATAAGGTGCCACATTTTTGATGCATGCGGTTCTCGAGGTTCATCCCCAAAGGTTCAAGCATGCTGGCAAAACGATCCCTAGATCTCCCACTCACTCCACGTTTCAAACCGTAAGCTTTGCCCTTACCTTCGGCAATCGCTAAATTTTCCAACACCGTCATATCGGCTGCTGTTCCTTTGGCAGGATCTTGAAATACACGTCCAATCTTACGATTACGCACATGTTCAGAGAGTTTCGTCAGGTCTGTGCCGTCTAGTAGAATGTGGCCGCTTTCTAAATCGATAGTGCCGCAGATGAGGTTGAGGAGTGACGTTTTGCCAGAACCATTAGAACCAATGATAGAGACGAACTGTTTATCGGGTACGAAAAGATTAAAGTTTGTAAATAAAACATGCGCATCAGGCGAACCTGCCAAATATGTTTTATTGATATTTTTAAGTTCCAGCACGACGTTGTTCTCCTTTCTGATTAAGTTGATTGAGCAACAAAACGAGTAGGAAAAGCACGCCCCTGAT
>CAZNNL010000003.1:0-28965 GCA_964574395.1 uncultured Oscillospiraceae bacterium
GCCCCACCATGCCAAATTTGCGACTAATTTGGCACGACGACAAGATTTACAGCCAGGGGCACAGCGCCATGGATTACATCCGGAGGCGGCAACCCGCCAACGCCGCCCACACCGCCAACATCTACATCGGTCGACTTTCAACACACGAAAAACCACCCCGCTCCGTGCGAAGCGGTGAAACACACTGCTTTGAACTACGCTCAGTTCTTAATCAAACAGATTATCAGAGAATTGCCTGAGTTGACGTTTGCGCTGTTCGGTTATCTGCGCGTCGACTTCATACTTTCCTGTTTCGGGGATCTCATAGATGAAATCGCCAATGATTGCATTTTCTGGCAAAAATGCCAACGGAATACGTATGGTTTGTCTTCTCGCAGTCTGCAGTATAATCCACTCATCGGATAAATCCACAATAAATCCCTTAACCATTTTTATACCTCTGTGGAAGTCTTCACTTGAAGCCTGGCTCAGCAAAATCTACATGACTGCATTATATTACGCCTGTTTTCTACCTAAAGTATAACATGCAAGCAAAACAAATGCCGCCCCCCAATCAAGGGAAGCGGCACGATTTAATCTGTTAAAACTACAGAATACTGTCTACAAATTAGTCGTAGAGACAAGGAGCGATTTGGTCGCTGTCCATGTTTTCAGATGTGTAGAATAAGCAACCTGTGTCAACGTCAGCAACGGGTTCGCCGTTTGCAGCTGCGATTGCGAGGTTAACAGCTTTGTAACCGATTTGTACGGGATCTTGAGTGATTGAACCAGCCAAGACTTTGTTACGAACTGCGTCGTTTTGTACTTTACCAGAGTCGAAACCAATACCGACTACGCTTTGGCCAAGTTTGTTATAGCTTTCGTTTGCGTTTAAGAGCGCATTGGCAGCCATTTCGTTGGAAGCATAGAAAGCGATGGTGTCTTCTTTAGCGAGGACAGGACCGATTGAAGCTGACATGTCAGTCATTTCAACGTTCGCAGGAATTGCAACTTCAACAATAACTTTAGCGGTAGCTTCGTCGCCAGCTTTGTAGTTATCAAAGCCAATAATAGCAACTTTGTCAGCGCCGACTAATTCAGTGAATTTGTCGAGGAAGCCTTTGGTACGGCCGATGATGGATTCTGAAACAGCTTCTTGTGAAGCAACGCCAACGCGCACTGCACCTTCAGCAGCATCAATTTGACCAGAGATCAATTTGTACATTTCTTCAGCAGCGAGTTCACCAGCAGCGTAGTTGTCTGTTGATGCGTTAGCTAGAACTGTTCCTTCTGGTGCACCAGGAACACCGGAGTCAAATCCGATGATGGGGATACCAGCATTTTTGGCTTGCTCTAAGTACTCTAAGCTAGCTTCAACGTTAACGGATGCATAGGCAATAGCGTTAGGTTTGGTAGCAAGAGCTGTTTGTAATTGGGTCATTTGCTCTTGAACAGCAGATTCGTTGGCAGGACCGACAAAGTTGAACTTGGTCGTATCGCTGGTGTTGATGCCTGCTTCTTCAGCGGCTTGTTTAGCGCCTTTGAGCACTGCTTGCCAGAAGTCATGTTGGAAACCTTTGGATACGATTTGGATATTCATATCTTTAGGATCTGTTTTTTCTGCACCTGCAGCTTCGGTTTCTTCAGCTTTGGTTTCTTCCGCAGCCTTGGTTGTTTCTTCTGCAGCAGCTGTGGTCTCAGCAGCTTTGGTTTCAGCAGGAGCAGCTGTTGTAGCGGTACCGCCACAAGCGCCCAAGAACATAGCAGCTGATAATGCTAATGCGGCTATTGATGTGATTTTCTTCATTTTCAATCCTCCTTATTTTGGATCAATGATTATATAATTACCTACGTTATTGCAGGTTAATTATTGTGATTGTTGTGCTGACTTGAGTCAGCTTAAGCTTTCTTCCTATGTGACAGTACGTCGGCGTAAACGGCAACGATTAGGATGACACCGGTGAAGAGAAGTTGATAGTGTGGTTGGAGACCGACGGTAGGTAAGCCAGCTTTAAGGACTGACATGATGAACACACCAATGATAGTACCCGATACAGAAGCGATACCGCCTGCCATAGATGTTCCGCCGATAACCATACCGGCAATGGCTTGCATTTCCCAACCATCATTTGCACCAGGCACGAATGAAGTATAAGAAGCAGCATATGCGATTGCGGCCAAGCCTGCGGTTAAACCGGAGATGACATAAGTGAGCATTTCCCATTTTTCTGTCTTAACACCAGAGAGTCTGGCGGCTTCTTTGTTTGAGCCGATGGCTAAGGTGTAACGACCGATTTTTGTTTTGGTAAGGATAAGGCTCATAATTATGGCAAAAAGAAACAACACAATGAGTCCCGTTGGCAAGCCACCCGCCATATTCTGCGGCAGTCCACCTGGATTAAAGAGGAAGATGCTCTTGTACCAACCACCTGGAGCGCCGGTGTTAGGGAAGTTTTGTGATTGAACGCCCGAAGCGATGGAGCCAAAACCACGGGTAATCATCTGCATGGCCATCGTAACGATGAACGGTCCGATTTTCAGGAAAGCAATGAGATAGCCGTTGATTAAACCTAGAATAATACCGCTAGCAATCATAACTGCGAGGGTCAGCACCATGTTGCCTGTGTTCTTAAACAAAACACCTCCAATTAGGCCTATACACGCCATTCCGGTACCGGTTGAAATATCCATACCACCAGCTGCGAAAACAAAGGTTAGTCCAATTGCCAAGAAACCAATAAAGTAAGAGATTTTAGCAATGTTCAGGATGGTTGGCCAAGAAGCAAAGCCATTACCGAATGCACTAAAAACAACTATTAGAAACACAAGCGCAATGAATGCAATGATACGCTGCAACCCAACTTTAGCTACGAAATTTTTCATCTTTTTTTACCTTCCACTCATTAATCGCGCATCGTCGCAAGATGCATAATGCTTTCTTGAGATGCTTCAGAAATATCCAATTCACCAGTTTTACGACCTTCGCACATAACAATGATGCGATCACTCATGCGCAAAATCTCTGTTAACTCGGATGAAATCATAATGATTGATTTACCCTCGTCTACTAGCTTAGTCATGAGCTCATAAATCTCAGATTTAGCGCCAACGTCGATACCGCGTGTAGGCTCATCAAAGATTAGTATTTCACTGTCTGCGGTTAACCATTTAGCGATAACTACTTTTTGTTGGTTACCACCCGAAAGTTTACGCAACTCTTGTTTGACAGTAGGCGTTTTGGTCTTAAGTGCATCAACGTAGCTTTGGGCAATTTCCGTTTCTTTACCACTGTTGATAACGATGCCGGAACAGAATTCATCTAAGGCGGCCATGGTCGTATTCTCAACTACGGACATGCCAGTGATGACACCGTAACGTTTACGGTCTTCAGAAAGGTAGCCAATACCGTAATTGACGGCATCAGCGGGGCAGGTGATGTTTACGGCTTTTCCGTGAATGAATACTTCACCTGAATCACGTTGGTCTGCACCAAAAATAGCACGTGCCGTTTCGGTACGTCCCGCGCCCATGAGGCCGGAGAAACCTAGAATCTCGCCTTTGCGAAGGGTGAAGGAAACATCTTTTACCATACGGCCAGAGTTGAGATTACGGACATCAAGAATAACAGGGGCGTCAGCAGGAACATTACTTTCGGTTTTTGGATCTTCATACACGACACGTCCAACCATCATGTGGATGATGTCAGATTTCGTTATCGATGCTGTGTTCTTGGTTCCTACATATTCACCATCACGCATAACTGTGACGCGGTCGGTGATAACACCAACTTCGTCCATGCGGTGTGTAATATAAATCATGCCAATGTTCTTTTCGCGAAGGCCACGAATAACATTGAAGAGTTCTTCGATTTCAGTTTCGGTAAGAGCAGCGGAAGGCTCGTCAAAAACGATTAGTTTTGCGTCATGGGAAATGGCTTTGGCAATTTCACACATCTGTTGTTTACCAACAGTTAAATCGCCCATACGGTCACGGGGGTTGATGTCAACATTTAATGTGTCGAATAGTTTTTGAGATTCAACAATCATCTTTTCATCATCGATTAAAAAACCTTTTTTAGGTTCACGGCCGATGAAAATATTTTTGGCAACGGTCAGATGGTTCATCGTGTTAAGTTCCTGATGCACCATAGAAATGCCAGCTGCTAAAGACTCGCTGGTATTTTTAAAGTTCACAGGCTGTCCTAAAAATACAACTTCACCCTCATCCTTTTCGTATATGCCGGTCAGAACTTTCATGAGTGTTGATTTCCCTGCGCCATTTTCCCCCATTAGCGCGTGCACTTCACCTTCACGTAAATCAAAATCAACGTTGGCTAATGCTTGGACACCCGGAAAGCCCTTGGAAATATTTTTCATTTCCAGAATCACTTTTCCCAAAATATCACCTCCGCAAAAAACTTGTACCCTAATCATAGCAAGGCTAATCTTGACAAAATTGTGAAAATTTACACAGAACTATCAAAAATTTCTGATTTGTTAAGTTTTTTTAATAAGCTTGGCGAAACGTGCAAATAATTAATCCGAAGCTTTAGTATTCTGGAAAGGAAAAAGTAATTTTTGATTTTCGGGGAGGTAGAGGTCCTCTTTTGTAATGAGTTTGGATTCGACATCAATCTGCGCTGGAATACTCCGACCGTCTAGTGCGTCAACAGCTGCCTTCACGCTTAAATAAGCAATATTGTAGGGTTGCTGGACGACGGAAGCTTTAATCGTCCCATCCTCAATGAAAGGGACTAACAAACGAGAGCTGTCAATTCCGGCAAGCGGAATAAGACCGTCTTGTCCTGCTTCTTTCAAAGCCAGAGCGGCAGCTTCCGTAGTATACTCGTTCACTGCGATGACAACATCTATCTGACTTTGTTCTATAGCCTTTAACAACTCGGTTTTAGCAATCTCTTTGGATCCATGTGCATCGATAGTCACAATATCTGTGAAGCCTTTTTCTTCAAGAATATCTAAGACACCTTGCCTGCGTTGGTCTGCGGTTGCGACACCTAATTGCTGGACGATAATGACGATTTTGGCATCTTCCTTTAAATCTTGAGCAATGTATTCTGCAATAGTTTGACCCGCCACTCTATTGTTGGTCGCGATTAATGACAGGGGTTCGGCAGATTTGACACGCTTGACATCAGAGTCAAGCATGATGATTTTCTGCCCGTTGCGCACAGCCTCGGCAACAGGTTCTGCTAAGACTTCATAATCTGAGGCAGAGAGAATGATGGCGTCTGGTTTGGCTTCAACAGCTTTTTCAAATTGGGCGAGATTTTCATCAACGCGCCCTTCATCGCTTGCGTTCAGTTGCGTCAGATTGACGTTGAATTCCTTGGCGGCAGCGCCTAAACCTTCATCAATAGTTCGCCAGAATTCGATGCTTAGGTTGTTGGTTTTGCCAACAAAATAGACCTGATAGGGCGTTGTGCGTGGACTTAGGCGGGTATAGGACCAGAGCACCAAAAAAATCAAGAGCATGAAAAAAACTAGTCCAAACATGATTCTGGTGATTTGTTTGGCCCTGCGTTCTGCAGGGAATTTTTGTCTCAAATAATCTTTAATATTTTGCATAATCTGTCCCTTCTCCCCATTCTTTGGCAATGTAGGGCAGATGCAGAATGATGCTAGTTTGTATGGCAAAAGGAGGCTCGGGCGCCGCTTCTAAAATCGCCGCCAGGTTTTCTGGCGTGCGGATGCTCTGCTGCCGTCCGTGACTAATAAAACTCATGCCATAAGACGGGCCAAAATAAAGGCGTAGGCGTTCTTGTACATTGGCCAAACCAATTCCACCCTCGGAGCTGGGTCCCACTTTGGGTAAAACGTCTTTTTCATTAAAGGCATCACTAGCGAAGCCCACCCCATTGTCACTCACGCGTAAAAGCAGTTCTTCTTCGAAAATCCATGCGTCGACGCAGATTTTGCCACCCTCTTTGAGTGGTTTAAGTCCATGATATAAAGAATTCTCAACAAGCGGCTGAATACAGAGTTGCAGGACGCGTGCCGTTTCTAGTTCCTTGGGCAGCAACAGACTATAGCTCAGCTTTTCCCGGTAGCGCATTTTCTGAATGATCAGGTAGTGGTTCGCATACTCGATTTCTTGTTTGAGTGGAATCAGATGCTCTGCATCCGCATTTGTTGCTCGTAGTAATTTCGAGAGGGAAGAAGTCATGGCTATGACGTCTTCTTTGTTGCCTAATTCTGCCGTCCAGATGATGGATTCAAGGGTGTTGTAGAGGAAGTGCGGTCTGATTTGCGATTGTAAAGTCTGCAATTCACTGCGTCTTTTTTCTTCTGCAATACGCTTGGTATCAGACATTAAAGTCTCGATACGCGAGGTCATGGTATTGAACGTATCGCCAACTAAATCGAGTTCGTTATTTACGTGAATATTCGCTCTTGCTCCGAAATACCCCATCTGGAAAGCGCGGATTGAAGCATTGAGATCTTTCAGCGGTTCGTGAATATTATATTTTACGGTGATATTTACGGCTAAGTAGACGATTAAGAAGAAGCCAATAAGGACGGCAAAAGCACCCCATATCAGAGGCTGAATCGGGAAAAAGTTTCTCGTACTAACCACACCGACAACGGTCCAACCAAAGGTGCCGGAGCTTAAGCCAAGGTAAATGTTTTTAGAGTCTGCGTCCTCGAATGCGCTGCCATCGCTGGGAATGCGCTTTATCGGCTCGCTCTTGATGCCGCTGTAAATCAGTTGTTGCTGGGGATGATAGACAAGTTCGCTGTTTTTGCCAAGAATAAAAACGTAACCATCGTTACTTAAATCCAAGTCGCGACAAATCGCCTCAATTTGAGCATAATTCAAATCAATTAAAAGGACGGCCAGAAGCTTGCCGTTTTCGCTGTAAATGGCTCGGCTAAGCGAAACCACCCAAGGGTATTCGCCTTCTAAAACATGACTGACATGGGAAGCAGAAAGCACGGCCGTGCCCTCGGCTTCAATCGCGTCACTGTACCAGTCCATCTCGTGATAATCCCAGTTAGGGTTGAGCTTCACTTGATTACGGCTGCTGATGAAACGCCCATCTTCTGTAAAAATCCCCATGGAAATGAAGTCCGGCCTAAAGCCTTGAACGGTTTGTAGGATATTTTGTGCGGTGAAATCACTGGAACTATTGTTGCTTTCAAGACTCAGCGCAATCTCTTGATTATCGACTATGTAGTCCGAAATATAACGCATTTCGCTGACATAAATATCAATACTATTATTGACCTGTGAAAGCATCTGCCTGGTGAACGTGATTGCGTTTGTTTTGAGCAGGTTTTGGATGAGGCTGTTTACTAATGGCAAAAAGACTAACAGAAGCACGAGCAAAGCCACGAAAAATACTGCAAGAATACGATTGCGGATGCTCCCTGAAGGCATTAGACTTTGTCCTCCGTGCTGAACTTTTTGCGATACTCTTTAGGCGTAAAGCCCGTATTTTTCTTAAACGCAGCAGTAAAATATGCCGCGGAGTCATAACCGACGCGCTCTGCAATGGTATAAAGCATTAAGTTGCTTTCGGTAAGCAGTTTTTTAGCATTGCGCATGCGCACGTCCGTCAGAAATTCGACAAATGTTTGTCCGGTTTCATTTTTAAATATGCTCGAAAAATAGCTCATGCTGACATTGAGTTGCGCACATAAATTAATAAGTGAAAGATCATTACTGGCAAAATTGCGCTCTATCGCATGGCGTGCTGCCAGAACAATATCCTTCGCAGTTTGTGGTTTGCCATCCGCACGTTGTGCCAAACCCTGCTTTAGCTGCTTGTACAAGCCTTCTTGTAACGGATGATGGTCACTGCCTACACGTTCTAAGTGATGCGCTAGTTGTTCAAATGCTTCTTGCATTAGCACATCACTTTCTTCAAGTTGCTTGTTTAAGAGCTCAAAGTTAGCATGTAATTCTTCTTTGCTTAGCTGTGAAAAACGCAAGGCAGTTACGTAATCGCTCACCGCAGCTTGTAACGCGTCCACGTCGCCAGATGTGACGACAGCTACCAAACGCTCCCGATTAAGGGTCAGCGTTTGCTGAGTCAATCTGAGCATTTCACTGTATGAGACGTTTATATAAACTGGCGAAGTCATGGCAAAAGCCAAGGCGACATCAGCCTGTTCTTTAGCTTCTGGCAATTCGTCTGCAGTGGTACAAAGACTGTAACCAGACCTGAAATCTAAGCTTGTTAGTTGGTAAAAAGTATCCGTTAGCTCATTGATAAATAATTGTAATTGTCTTTCTAATTCACGTTCTTCACAGCCTCCGCAAAGAACCACAATCGGATTTTCAACAGAAGGAAAAATAGTCAGTTCTGGAATATTTTCGGCCAACTCTGCCGCAAGATTGTAAAGCAAAAAATGCACTTCTTGCGTCGTAAGGTTCAATTCAGCCAGCTTTTTAGGACTCATATTGTGGCTCAGCAGCGCTAGTTTAAAGCGCGCTTGTGAGATTAAATGTTTCAGGCTTTCGTCACTCGCCTCTATGGTTTGAGCATCCAAGCTTCCAGAGATAAAACGATTGAGAAGTTGGTTTTTAGCTAAGGATTCGGTGAGATAATTTTGACTTATTTGTGCTTGCAAACTTGCTTGCTTATGTGCCTTTTCTTCGAGTATGGCTGCGCTTTTGCCAAGAATATCCCTTAATTCTTGAGGGGTTACAGGCTTTAAAAGATAATCCGAGACCTGATAAGAAATGGCCTGCCGGGCAAAATCAAAACTATCATGCCCAGTCAGTATAATGACTCTGCAATCGCGATTGTCTTCATAAATTGCTTTAGCCAATTCCAAGCCAGACATGTTTGGCATATTAATGTCCGTCAAAACTAAATCGGGTTTTTCCTTCTGATAGGCCTCCCAAGCCTCTAGACCATCTTCGCACGAGGCTACAAGTCGAAAATTAAGCGCCTCAAAATCGATGCTACGCTCAATAGCCTCTCTCGCCAACGCTTCATCTTCAGCAATCAGTAGCTTAAACACGCTTTGTTTTCTTACCTCTTTTTAGCTTTTGACAAGCCTGGCAAAAAGCCATCCGTCTCCCCGAAAGTATGCTTGCTTGTAAGGGTTTCCCACAACTAAAGCAGGGCAAACCAATTCTTCCATAAACTTTCAACTGTTCTTGGTAGTTGCCAAGATGTCCATTCGCATCCACATAGTCGCTAAAACTTGTCCCTCGTTTTTCAATCGCTTCAGCAAGCATCAAGCGCATACCATCAATCAAGCGCTCCCAATCCTTTTTCGTTAGTGCCCAAGCTGGGCAAAGAGGTGAGAGGCGTTGCTGATAAAGTAGTTCTTGAACATAGATATTGCCTAAGCCTGCAATGCAGCGTTGATCGAGAAGGACTTGTGCAAGCTTCAGTTTATCATGTCTTTTCGAAAATTGCTGAAGGTATTGAGCATCACAACTTGGGTCAAAAGGTTCTTTGCCCAGCTGCTTTGGCCCCTTATCCCAGTTCGCGTAATCTACTGTTGAGAAAAGCTCCCATCTCCCAAAGCGCCGCACATCTTGCCAGCGGATTTCACCAATATCTTCGTTTGTTACTGGATTAGCTAGGCTGAGCGTAATGTGGGTATGGTTTTCTTTTGGGCGTATCTCTCTTGCATCGACGAATAGACAGCGTCCGGTCATGCGCAAGTGCATCGCTAGAGTGAGTGCTTGAGAATTATTTGGGGTTTGATTATGAACTTGATTTTTTGGCTGTTCATCTTGCTTTTTTTCGCGTGGCTTCTCTAAATGCCAGAGCAGGTACTTACCCCCTCTCTCTATGGATTTAATGCTGCAACCCACTAGCGCATCTGCTGATTTGAACTCAGGAGAGCGCAGTATAATTATTTCTGGACGCATGCAATCAACAGAAGTGATTATTTTATCTATCACTTTTGGCAAAAGGCTACGTCTCACCGATTCTACTTCTGGTAATTCTGGCATCTAAATCTCCACCTGGCTTAAATAGGCTTAGGCTTGCTTGCGATCTGTATTTTCTATTTTATCAAATGGCTAGATGAATGGCGTTTTCATTGCCGCTCAGGATTTGCCACATCCCCAGCCCCGACTAGCCATCCGGAAGCCTAATCAAACTTGTGCTGCTCCTCTTCCAAAATCTGAAAGAAATCTGATAGAGGTATGTCATGCACTTTTAGTATCCCAGAAAGTTTTTTGACTGAAACGCAATTATGACCGTTCTCCAACATAGAATAATAAGAAGGGTGTATGTCCGCTTCATAAGCTAAGTCTGATGAAGCGATACCTTTTTCTTCCCGCATTCTTTTCAGAGCGAATCCTATTGCCTGACTTGAATAGAGTTGAGTGACGTCATCGAGATTATTCTCATTAAAATTGCTCATAATTGTGGCCCTTTCCAGCATCCCCCTGTCTTCTACAAAACCAAAATAATTACACGGTGTAGTATCGGTATTATTTTATTTATAATTCAGCTTGTCAATTGTATATATGCGAACTTGTGATACTAATCCTCAATTGTTCAATATAGTAGCTGAAAAGGTGTGATTTAATGCATGTTTCATCATTGTCAGTTTTTATCCTTGCTATCGTTTCTGTCCATCTCTAAAGATAAAGCTGGTAAAAACAGTCAATTTGCGCAAAAATGAACTACAAGCTAGGAGGCAGAAAAATGCAAGTGATATGTCCCGTTTTATTTGGTTTAGAAAAACCACTTGTCTACGAACTACGCGCTTTGGGCTATGCCTTTTCTGAGATTAAGGCGGAAGATGGTCAAGTGCGCGTGATGGTGCCAGACGAGCTAGAAGATTTAGCTTACCATGTGGCACGCTTAAATCTGGAATTGCGCACAGCAGAACGCTGTCAACTTGAATTGTTTGCATTTCGTGCAGAAGATTTTGATCAGCTTTTTGATGAAACAGCTGATTGTCCTTGGGAGAAGTACATTCCACAGGGGGCAAAGTTTAGTATTAATGGTTATTCGAGAAAATCCAAACTCTTTGGTGTTCCTTCAATCCAACGACTGATAAAAAAAGCAATCGTTAAACGCTTGTTGAATGTGCAGGGTCTAAGTGAGGATGTGGTTTTGCCAGAATCTGAGGGAGCGGGAGACATAGAATTACGCTTCGCTTTGGTGCAAGATCAATTATCGATACGTATTGAAACCAGTGGTATGGGCTTACACAAACGGGGCTACAGACCGCAGGCCAACGAAGCACCAATCAAAGAAACCTTGGCTGCAGGATTGTTGGATATCATGCGCTGGTCAACGAATGGCGACGAGGCTTTTGTGGATTTGTTTTGTGGGTCTGGAACGCTAGCAATAGAAGCGGCCTTGAAAGCAGCACAGATTGCGCCGGGTTTGAATAGACGTTTTGCATTTGAAGACTGGACATATTTACCGCAAACTGGCGTCAGTCGCGCGCGCAGAGAGGCGATGGAAAAGCAAAAAGAAATTAAGGCACCGATAAGACCGTTTGTTTTTGCCTCAGATATTGACGAAGAAAGTGTTGAGATTGCACGCATGAATGCCGAAAGAGCAGGTGTCAGTGCTTGGATTCAGTTTGATGTAAAAGATGCACTTAGTATTGATGTCGAAAAACTGCCAGAGGGACTTGGTTATGAGAAAATTCTGCTCTTGAGCAATCCACCTTACGGCGAACGCATGTTTGACGAAGAACAAGTTGAAATCATAGCGAACACGATTGGAGATAAGTGGCTGAATAGAGGGGCACTACATCCTGGCGTGCACTGGGGCATTATCACTGCAGATGACTACTTTGAACAGGCCTGTGGCTATAGGGCCGACAAACGACGCAAGCTTTATAACGGCATGATAAAATGCTACTTATATCAGTACTTTAGACAAGGTGTGCGCAAGCCGCTTTACTAAATAACAGCTAAAGCAATCTTAAGTTTGATGCTTAACTTGTTCGCAATATACGGATTGCAAGTAAAAACTGTTCACCGGGGGCGGACAAAGCAATTCTAGCTTAAATATCGATATCGACCTCGAGAAGCTGAAACAAAGGGCTTAGCCCAGGAGTGAACCTAGAGAAAACTGTTCTCGAACATATGTTAAAAAATTTAACAAACACGGCCACATGCGGCTTTGGGGGCAGTAAAAAGTTGTAACTGTTGTTTTTCAGTTATACACAGAGTTATACACATTATGCACGAGTTGTAATGACGACTTTAAGTGCTAGCCAAAGGAGAAGAAGTATATGGACGAGCGTAAAAACAGCATAGAAGAACGCATGCGTATAGCTAAAGGTGCGGCTTTACAGATGGCTTTGAAAACAACGGAAACTCGCCAAGCAGCTCTGGAAGCTTGTGCTCAAGCCTTGCTTCAGAATGCGGCTGCAATCGCCTTGGCAAACCAACAGGACCTAAAGGATGCTGAGCTTGCTGGCCTAGGCGCGGCAATTATACAGCGCTTGAAATTTGACGACAAAAAGCTCAAGGATGCTGTAGATGGCATTACAAGTTTGCTGACGCTAGAAGATCCATTGCAGAAAACGCTACTTGCAACCGAGCTTGCTCCCGGTCTGGAGCTCTATCGAGTGGCAGTGCCTATCGGTCTCATTGGTGTTGTATTTGAAGCCAGACCAGACGCACTCGTCCAAATTGCAGCCCTCTGCTTGAAAAGTGGCAATGCACTCGTGTTGAAAGGCGGCTCTGAAGCCAAAAACAGCAATCGTACTCTTTTCGAAATTATGGATGATGCTGGCAAAAACGTCGGCCTCCCCGAGGGTTGGATTACTCTACTGGAAGACCGGGCTGACGTAGCTGAACTGCTTGCTCTAGACGCATACGTTGATTTACTTATTCCGCGCGGCTCCAACGCTTTCGTTCAACATATCATGGCCAATACGCGCATCCCCGTCCTTGGGCATGCTGACGGAGTCTGCCATAGCTATGTCGATGGGGATTGTGATGAAGAACAAGCCCTCAAAGTATTAATCGATGCAAAGACGCAGTATGTTTCTGTTTGTAACGCAACCGAGACGATTTTGCTTGATGAAAGACTATGGGCTGGCGATTTCATTGACAGACTTTGCCATGCTTTACGCGCCAAGAACGTCCTGATTTATGCTGACGCACGCATAGCTGCACGCTGCGGTACTTCGATTGCCGAGGATTGGCACACCGAGTACCTAGACTTAGCCGTTTCGATAAAAATGGTTGCGGGCTTGGAGGGTGCAATTGCCCATATCAACCGTTATGGTTCAAAGCACACAGATGCCATTATTACGCGCTCAAAAGAACGGGCAGAAGTATTTATGCAGGCCGTTGATTCTGCCAATGTTTTTTGGAATTGCTCAACGCGCTTTAGCGATGGATTCCGCTATGGTTTCGGGGCTGAAGTAGGTGTCTCTACTTCAAAAATACACGCGCGTGGGCCTGTTGGACTAGAAGGATTGCTGACCTATAAGTATAAACTTTATGGCAATGGCGATATCGTTGGTGATTTTTCCACGGGACAAAGAAAATTTACGCATCAAAGCTTGGGTACTTAGTGCTAGTCATGCTAGAATTAATTCACTGAATCTATTTCGCTTTTTTGACATTAATCTAAATAAGTAGAAAATGTTGCTTAGGCGATGAGGTGCACGAAGTGCGAAGGAGTCCGGTATGAAGATTGTGTTCGGTAGTGATCATGCAGGTTTTTCATTAAAACGTTTTTTAATCTCCAAAATGGAAGAACAAGGGCATAGCTGTATGGATGTTGGTGCAGACACCGACACCTGCGCAGCGAGTTATGTTCCATCCGCTGTTCTAGCAGCTAATGCAGTAAAGGCAGGAGAGGCTGATTTTGCGGTCTTGATTTGTGGAACGGGTATTGGTATTTCTATTGCAGCGAACAAAGAAGATGGGATGCGTTGCGGTTTATGTACGAACGAATATATGGCGCGTATGGCTAGGCAGCACAACAATGCGAATGCTCTAGCAATGGGAGCGAGAGTGGTGGGGACCGCTCTAGCACAAAGCATATTGGAAGCGTTTTTGGCCGAGGCATTTGAAGATGGCGGAAGGCACAGTGTGCGCGTCAATGAGATTATGGAGTTAGAGAAGCAACGCTAAGCGCAATGAAGTTTGGTTTTGCCGAAATATTAGGAGGAATAGTAAATGGACTATAAAAATGTCATGGTTTTTGATCACCCGCTCATTCAGCATAAAATTTCTTTGATGCGTGATAAGCACACAACGACGAAAGAGTTTCGTGAATTGGCGTCGGAAGTGGCGATGCTGATGACTTACGAGGTGACCCGTGACTTGCCTTTGCGTGAAGTCGAGATTGAGACACCGGTCGCGATGGCGCGTACGAAAGTTCTCGACGGAAAAAAGGTAGCTATAGTCCCAATTCTTCGTGCTGGTTTAGGCATGGTAGACGGTATGTTAAATCTGATGCCAATGGCAAAAGTAGGCCATATTGGCTTGTACCGCGATCCAGAAACGCTTCAACCTGTTGAGTACTATTGCAAATTACCAGAGGATATCACGAATCGTGATGTCATCCTTTTAGATCCCATGTTGGCGACCGGAGGTTCAGCCGTTGCAGCTATACAATTCTTGAAAGACCGTGGCATCCATTCTATCAAGTTCATGTGTATCATTGCAGCTCCTGAAGGGGTAGAAGCTATCCATACAGCCCATCCTGACGTTCCCATTTTCTGCGCTGCCTTGGACGAAAAGCTCAACGATCATGCGTACATTGTTCCTGGACTGGGAGACGCAGGAGATCGTCTGTTCGGCACGAAGTAATAATAAGTGCCCATGGTAACTGTTTAAAAATTGAAATTAACTATCATAGTATTATCGCTTGCCAAGCAGTCGAAAGACGAGTAGTATGCGTTGGTGATAAGGAGGCGGTTTTGTGCCTATCAGTTTGACCTACCTTGGACGGTTCTGGGTTGCATTTGTCGACCAATTAAAAGAACTGCTGCCAGGTGGTAAGGATTTAACAAGTTCAATATTAGAAGCTCTAGATTATGGTCCAAGAATAAAATTCACGTTTTTATCTCAGACAATTCGAATATCAGATGCAGTAATCTCTATGTTTTTTGGCATAGTTGTGATTCTGTTACTGGCTTTATGGATGGGGAGACGCCCCCAACTGAAAGCAAGGACAGGGCAAACCATAGCCGAAATGTTTTTTGGCGCAGTGGAAGGCGCATGCTTATCGATGGGTCTTAAAGCAGAGCATTGCACACGTGTAGTGCCTTTTGTTTCGTCCATGGGCTTACTCATCGTGATGTCTAACCTTTCCTCACTCTTTGGTCTTAAACCATCTGCGGTTAATCCTTCCTTCCCCATTGCTTTGGGACTAATTGCTTTGGTCTATGTGGTGGTAATGGGCATAAGGCTGGTTGGTATCAAGGGCTTTGTAGGTTCTTTGATGCAACCAACTGCAGTGCTTTTGCCATTCAAACTATTAGATTACCTCATAAAACCCATCTCTTTAGCTTTCCGTTTATTCGGAAACGTGTTTGGTGCATTTGTCTTAATGACTTTCATTGAAGTGCTCGTACCTTTGGTATTGCCAAGCATATTCGCTATTTGGTTTGACTTGGGTGATGGCATAATTCAGGGCTTAGTCTTTGGCTATTTGACCATCAATTATCTGGGGGAAATAGTGGAAGGCGCTGAAAGCGCTGAACATGCAAGACAAGAAAAATTACAAAAGAAGCAAGCGAAACTTGCTCATAACTAGTACATACAGAATTGTGCGGCAGAGCCGCGAATAAAAAAGGAACAGAGGAATAAAGATGTTTGGAACTGTGATTGCAATGCTTGGAAAACTTACCGCAACGTTTATACCTATGCTACAAGCGGCCGCGACTGCTGCGGATAGCTCGCGTGGCTTAGTTGGTCTAGGAGCAGGTCTGGCGATTTCGATTGCTGCAGGTTTAGGCGGCTTGGGCATTGGTATTGCTTCAGGTAAAGCCTTTGAAGCTACGGCTCGTCAACCTGAGCAGGCGGCTGGAATTCAGCGTTTGCTGTTTGTGGCGATTGTTTTTATTGAGTCGACCACCATCTACGCGTTGGTTGTAGCGCTCTTGCTACTCTTCGTTTTTAACTAGTGTTGGTTTTGCCAGTATTAAAAAGACATTTTTGTTTGGCAAAACATAAAGGAAGGCTCTATGACTGATTTATTTTCCCCCGAAGCCATGGCGACATACTTAGTGACGGTCATCGCGACTGGACTAAGTTTGTTAATTGTGTACCTGATTGTGAGCAAACTGCTCTATAAGCCCATCACAGCTATGCTTGAAAAAAGAAAAAACCTTATTGCGACACAACTTAGTGAAGCTGAACGTATCAATGCGGAAGCGAAAGAAAATGCCAAACAGGCGGCTACAAATTTAAGTGCATCGCAAACTGAAGCGGCACACATCGTGGCTGAAGCGAATAGCCGTGCGCTCTTGGAAGCTGAACAAGTGCTAAAAACGGCGCAACTACAAGCGTTGGAAAATAGTAATCGTGCTGCTGCTGCGATAGAACAAGAACGCAAAGTGATGATTCACGAGGTGCGTGCTGAAGTAAGTAGCTTGTCGATGGCTATTGCGACGAAACTGGTGGGCGAGTCTTTGGATAACGATGCTACGCGTGAGAAAGTCGACCAATGGATTGACCATCAGTTACTTCAAGACCAAGAACCCGCAGCCGAAGGAGCAGGCAATGAGTGATCTTAACAAGCTTGTTTTACGCATTGTTTCGGCTAAGACCTTAACTGAGGAAAAAGTCGCCAGCATTGTTGAAGCTTTCGGTAAGCGTTTTGAAGGTGCTGCGTTTCAAGTTGTGCTTGAAGAAGATAAGACACTGCTTGGCGGTTTTCTCGTCTATCTATTGAATAAACGCTATGATTTTTCCTTGCGTGGCCAATTGAATGCCATTGACCAAAAACTCCGCGATTCCGGTGCGGAATTGGATAGTGAAGAACAATCGCTCAGCGATGCGTTGAAGTCTGATTTGCAAGAAAAGACCCAGGCTATCAGTGAAGATACCGAACATGAAATGACTTTGGCCAGGCTTTGGAATCAAGCCGGTGAAGATTTAAGCCCAGAAGAACGCAATGAAAATCTACATCTGTTGATGGACGATTATCTTAATTCGATGCAGGGGATAAGTACTTTTGCCGACCCCTTAATAGACGAAGTGGGCGAAGTGATGGCCGTCGGTGACGGAATTGCGTATGTTTCTGGCTTAGATCATTGTAAGAACGACGAACTTCTGGTTTTTTCAGACGTCTGTTTTGGACTAGCCATGAACTTAGAGCTTGAGCGTGTGGGTGTGGTTTTACTGGGCGATGTCGATGGCGTGAATGAAGGTTCTATTTGTAAACGAAGCGGTCGTACCTTGTCTGTGCCTGGTGGACCTGCACTTCTGGGCAGGGTTGTTGACGCATTAGGTAAGCCACTCGACGGTGCGGGGCCCATTCGCAGTAACAAGTATTATCCCGTGGAACGTGTAGCTCCCAATGTCACTGAGCGTCAACCTGTAACGCAACCACTTTATACAGGTATAACGGCTGTAGATGCCATGACCCCCATTGGACGCGGGCAGCGCGAACTCATTATTGGCGATCGTCAGACTGGCAAAACGAGCATCGGTCTCGACACCATCATCAACCAAAAAGGCAAAGGCGTCCGCTGTGTCTACGTTTCCATCGGACAGAAACTTTCCAACCTAGCGAATTACGTTCAAGTACTCAAGGAACATGGAGCGATGGACTATACGACAGTTGTAGTCGCATCAGCTTCAGAGCAAGCCTCAATGCAATACATTGCGCCTTATGCAGCTTGTGCCATAGCTGAAAGCTGGCTATATGAGGAGCATGCCGATGTACTAATTGTGTATGACGACCTTAGTAAACATGCACAAGCCTATCGTGCTTTATCTTTACTTTTGAGACGTCCTCCTGGACGCGAAGCTTTTCCGGGCGATGTGTTCTTTTTGCATTCTCGTTTGCTGGAACGCGCCTGTCGCTTGAGCGATGAGATGGGTGGCGGATCCATCAGTGCCTTGCCTATAGTTGAGACACAGGCAGGAGATATTTCCGCCTATATTCCGACAAACGTCATCAGTATTACGGATGGTCAAATTTATCTGGAAACGGACCTCTTTTACGCAGGGCAAAGACCAGCCATTAATGTTGGTTTATCTGTTTCCCGTGTGGGCGGTGCAGCACAAACTAAAGCAATGAAAAGAGTAGCAGGTGCTTTGCGTATCAACTTAGCCCAATACAAAGAGATTGCTGCTTTTTCACAGTTCGGTTCGGAACTGGACGAAGAAACACAAGCACAGCTCAGTAAAGGTGCTGCGCTTAACGAGATTTTGATTCAAGGAATTAAAGAACCAAGAAGCATGGCCGAAAGCGTCGCGCTCTTGTTCCTAGCCAATGAAGCCGCGTTCACCGATGTGCCTAAAGATGAGCTTAAGTATTTTTGCCCAAAACTACTGACGTATTTTCAGCTCAGTGCCCAGGACGCCCTACATGAAATTGAGTCCAGCGGTGAACTCAGTGAAGATGCGAAAAAGCGTTTATTAGATACCACGACACATTACATAGACCTATGGAAGAACGAGCATGCAACAAACAACTGAACTTAAAAAACATATTAAAAGCATCACGGAAATCAAGCAGATGACCCGTGCCATGCAGTTGATTTCGTCAGTCAAAATGCATAAGGCAAAAAAACAGCTAGACATCGCTTTCCCGTTTTTCGTAGTGTGCGCTGAAACAATGGCCATTCTTCGCAAGCAGTCAGACGAAAATCTCAGCGAGGTCCTGCACCTTAGAAAAAAACATGCAGGTGAAGACTGGACCGTTGGCGTTTATATTTTTTCAGGTGACCAAGGTATGGCAGGTGCCTACAATATAAACCTACTCGATCAAGCAGAGAGATTTCTTAGAGAAATTGCTGAGAAACGTACTGCAGATGGATATAAGGCGCATACGAATGTGCGTGTTTTAGGAAAAGTAGGTTGGGAACGCGTGAAAAAAATGCCCAATGTTGTCAACTTTGCGACAGATATATTCCCCATCGATCCACCTTCCTACCACCGATCAGGCATTCTATCGAACCGCATTCAAGACCATTACAATAGCGGCGAGTTGGATGAGGTGTATTTTGTTTATACAAGGCTTACCAAAGCAATGGCTATGGAAGTAATGACGACACGCGTTTTGCCAGTTGACTACAATGGTCTGCAAGATATTTATCAAGATTACCAAGTCTTCGCAGATGTAGCAGACAATCTGCGCATTGACTATGAGCCCGACCCCGAGAAGGTTTTGGACTATCTGACTGATACCTATCTCAACGGCATGGTCTACGGTGCATTGAGCGAAGCGTATGCAAGCGAACAAACAGCACGCATGACCGCGATGCAGAATGCGACGGACAACGCAGACGAAATACTGTCGCAATTACAGTTGCGCAGCAATCAAGCAAGACAGGCTAAAATTACTAACGAAATCTCTGAAATCGTCAGTGGCGCTGAAGCAATCCAAAATTAGCCTAGTGCATTGAAAGAAGGTTTATCCATGACAGACGGTCAAGTACAGGCTATCATAGGCCCGGTAGTAGACATAAAATTTCCCAAAAACAACATGCCCAACATTACCGAGGCAATTCGTATTCCAGGTATAGATAAGGGCGAAGATACTGTAGTCGAGGTCATGCAAGTGCGAGGTGACGGTGTGGTGCGTTGTGTTTCATTTAACACGACCGAAGGACTGTCCAGAGGTCAGCTTGCTCAACGTACGGGCTCTGCGGTAAAAGTTCCGGTGGGTGATGCCGTGCGAGGACACGTTTTTAATGTGCTCGGCCAAACCATTGATGGTAGCGCTGCTCCAGAAGCAGATGACTACTGGCCTATACATCGCGCTGCGCCAGATTTTATGAGTCTGACTCCCACCCCACACATCATGGAAACAGGCATCAAGGTTATCGACTTACTTGTGCCCTATAACCAGGGCGGTAAAGTAGGTTTGTTTGGGGGTGCAGGTGTTGGCAAAACGGTCCTCATCCTCGAAATGATCCGCAACATCTCCAAAGAACACGGTGGCTACTCCGTCTTCACCGGAGTCGGCGAGCGTTCACGCGAAGGTAATGATTTGTGGCGCGAAATGTCTAGTTCGGGGGTCCTCGACAACACGGTTTTGCTTTTTGCCCAAATGAATGAAACCGCCGGCGCACGTATGCGCGCTCCGCTTGCTGGTTTGACCATGGCAGAGTATTTCCGTGATGTAAAAAAGAAGGACGTACTGCTTTTTATTGATAATATTTTTCGTTTTGTTCAAGCAGGTTCAGAGGTTTCGGCTCTGCTCGGACGCATCCCATCAGCGGTCGGCTATCAGCCTACGCTAGCGAACGAAGTTGGAGAGTTACAAGAGCGTATTACCTCTACCAAGAACGGCTCCATCACTTCGATTCAGGCTGTTTATGTACCAGCAGATGACTTGACGGATCCTGCACCGGCGACGACTTTTGCCCATCTTGACGCAATAACCGTACTCTCGCGTGATGTTGTTTCCTTGGGTATTTACCCTGCTGTTGATCCGCTACAATCCTTTTCCCGCTCCCTGAGTGCAGATGTTGTTGGTGATGCACACTACCGCGTGGCTACCAAAGTAGAAGAAATTTTGCAGCGCTATAAAGAACTGCAGGATATCATTGCAATTTTAGGTATGGGCGAACTCAATGATGAGGATAAAAAGACCGTATCTAGAGCTAGAAAAATACAGCGTTTTCTGTCTCAGCCCTTCTATGTTATGGAAGAGTCGAGTGGTTATGCGGGAAGATATGTACCTATTAAAGAAACGGTACGAAGCTTTGAAGCGATAGTTGGTGGAGAATGCGACAAGATACCAGAACAGCATTTCTTTATGAAGGGCTCTATCGATGACGTTTTCCAAGAAAGTAAACAAGCAGAATAGAAGTGTTAGGGTTTCTCAGCTAATTCGGGTTTTAGCTAATAGTTTGAGTTGCTGGTTAATCCTTAAGGCGTACATAAGAGCGCGACGTACTATAGTGTAGGAAAGGAGTTAGAGATGGCAGATAAAGAACAAAACTTATTTCGTAGTTACATCGTCACACCCTTTGAAATATTTTACGATGACGTGTGCAATATGATTGTGATCCCCGCAGCCGACGGTGAGTTAGGTGTGATGGCCGGTCACGCACCTATTGTCACAGCCCTGTATCCAGGTGAGTTGCGTATCGAAAAAGATGGGGAGTGGCGCTATGCCTTTATCTCTAACGGCTATGCTCAGATTGAGCGAGAGTACGTCATGGTTGTGTGCAATTCCGCAGAATGGGCAGAAGAAATTGATACCGAGCGCGCCCAAGAGGCACTAGACCGCGCACAAGAACGATTCGAAAACGAAACCATGACCGAACCAGAACATAAACGCGCAGCCCACGCAATCCGTCGCGCTAAAAATCGCTTAATGGTCGCTGCCCGCGCAGACGCCAGAAAAAAATCGGAACTTTGATTCAGGTGCTTGCAGTAGCCTGAAAAGTTGACACGCCAGGTGCCAAGTTTGCAGCTCCCTGTAAATGCCGGAGAATAACAGCCATACGAACTAGTTTATAAGAGAGCGTTCCCTGTAAAACTCACGCAAAACTGGCCCAAATTGCAGAAGGCAGTGGTCGGGTAACAGGTGCGGTCCACTCCCATCACAAAGAGCATTGTTGATGTACACCTTTGTGTAAGGGTCGATAAGTTCTAACCAAGCCCCTTCCTCATTAACATGGATACTACTATGCAAGCCCGCTTCATCTTTGTAGCCAAAATTGTTCTGCGATTGGCGGGGGTCTGATCCAAATTTCAAAGCGTTTTCAGATAGGAAAAGTTCCACTTTCGCTTCTTTTATTTCCTCGACTGTCTTTAATCTTAATCCTTGAGTCGAAGGCACTAACATGAGATACGCCATTGAAGGCATGCTGTTTGCGCTGTCCTTATCATCTTCAGCAGACATTGAGCTAAGCGTACTAGATCCATTCAATAAAGCAGCCAAGGATCCCTCACGTTCTTTTTGAAAACGCGACTTCTCTACATGAAAAGGTGACTTGGGGTGGATTAAAGCTATGATTGTTGTAGCGATAGCGATTAGTAAGAAAAAGATTGCTAATGGTTTTTGCCAAAACGGTTCATCGATTAGATTTATCTGCAAAACCACATTACCAATAATCAATGATAACAATATGCAAAGCATCAAGCTAAGCCCCATTTTATTAAACGGATTTTTCGTCTTGCTTTTCACTTTTAAGGGCTTGTTTGGCGTGAATCCTTCTTTTAGCTCGGAGACCGCCACCTCATTTGGATGCTCAGACAAAGCAGCTTCCCCCTTAAGTTTTATGTAAAAACTAGAAGATAAGGCTTTGAATTGCTCAAAATTGCTGTAACTACTTTGAATCCAAGCCGCAATTTCATTATCACTTAAAAGCCCGGATTCTTTAGCCAGTAAAATAGTTTTCTCCACTAGCACCGATAATGCTTCTAGTTGCTTTTCTTCAAGCGCGTCATCATTGGCTTCATCGAGCACAGGCAGATAAAGAAAACTAACTTGGGGCTCTAAGCTGCCCTCATCTGCTGACAAAAAAATGAAATCCTCATCTAATACAATTCTCTTATACTCTAACAATTCTCCCTGCATTTGACTGCGAAGCGTGCAGTAGCTTTGCAAAATCGACAACAACACAAGGAGATTGTCTTTGAGTTTTGACCGACTAAAACATGTTGTTTGTGCCAGAGAATAAACCAGCAAACTTGGCTTGTATGCGGAGAAGGCTTCTGGAACGAGCAGACCTGAATACTGCTCTATCTGCAGCAGTTTTAGCTGGTAATGCAACACTTCAGCCCCATCACATGCCTGATAAATCAGCCTATCCAGGTCCTTTATCCATTGCCCATTATTCTCCGCTTGCTTTTTACCCTCTGACACGCCCTGCTCCTTAACTACTTAAGAATATTCGAAATAACCTTCGAATCATTAAACACACTTTTGAAAAGATTCCCTGCAAAAGCTTTAATTTGTGTATTAAAAATGAGCGCGACTGTCAGGAGAATCCCCGTTATGACAACGATTTCGAGGGTCCCCATGGCTTGCTCCCTTGTGCCAAAAAATAGCCGTTCTTTTAGCCTACTTGCCTTCGCCTTTACCAATACCACTTGTTTTTCCTTCCACATATTTTTCATATCTTTCATCCTTTCTGTTTTGCTTCGAAGCTATGTTAATTGTAGTGATTTTTCCTTTGGCAAAAAGAAACTTTCGCACGACAAAATTCCCCTTTAGTACTCAAAATTTCGCTTTTCGAAAACCCTGTTAAGGCTAAAAGGCCATAAATACCTGCATCGCGGGTGCAATACCAATTAACATCACCGCAACTAAATCCATCAGCATAGGGATTAAACTAAGGCCGGATTTAGCGTCTAAATTGCGTCTGATGTTTTGTCTTTGCTCTGCCCAACATAAGCCAAGTTGTTTTTCTAGGATGTCCAAGAGTTCTTTGCTGCCCACTGTGGAGTAGCGTGCCAAGACATATAGTAATGAGCTCACATCTGATAGTTTTAATTGATCTGCCAATTCTTCAAATAGTTGGCTTGGGGATTCTGCATAATTTATGCGACCCATCATGCTTTTAACAATCGTAGACAGTGGGCTTTTTTGATTTGAGAATATTGAAGCGCATTCACGTAAAGCGGTGGAGAGATGTAAAGTGTTTCTAAGCAGCCTTGCCAAGAGTGAGAGCATCAAAGGTAAATCACGGCGCAAGCTTTCTTCGTTTTCCTTAGCGCGAGAACGTAGTTGACCCTCGAACAAGAGTACCGTTAACAATGACAATAAAAGCGACCAATAAACGGCAATACCACTAATCAAACTTATCAAGAGAAGGAGCATAAAACTGGCTGAGAAAACCAAGATTAACGTGAGCACATGCTGGAAAAGCAGAGGTTCTGCTGTGTCTTTTTGCAAAGAAAAAAAGTTCTGAGGGTAAGCCAAACGGTAAAGCCTAACAATCTGCGTGCGATAACGCAGAGGGAGTTTGTTTATTAAAACGCTCAGCCAATTAATGTGTAAGATCTCTGCATCATCGTAGATGCGAAAAAGTTTTGGTGTTTGATCAATATTCTTACTTATAGACGAGCGCTCTGCGCTAAAACGAAGGTTTAGCATAAACGCAAACATAGCCAAGCCGTAGGCAAAGAAACGCAGCACTGCCCCTAAGCCAGCTGAGCCTGAGGATGCAAGATCTAGGTTTATCAAGTCTGCGAAAAGAGGAGCCATAGCGAAAGGAAGCACAGATAAAATCATCGACTCTGAGCGTTGCCTGTTGTTGGCAGCGGCAATTTCATCTTCAAGCATGACCAACTCTCTTGCGGTGTCGAATGAATCACGCAACATGTCAATCAGTTTTTCGCCTAATTGATTCTCGAGCCTTAGTGCATAGAGCAGCGCAGTGGATTCTGGGCAGGGAAAAGCCGCCTCAAGCGTGGGTAGATACGCCTCTGCACTTTGTTGATTGTGAATCATGTGAGATACGCGTTTTAGATTATTTTGTAAGTCTTTGTTAGTGCTGCGTTTTAGAAAGTTCGACTTGCCCATTTCACTAAGAGCAAGACGGACGGGTTGCCCCACCGAAAGCGCACTACAGAGGTACTGGAGAAAATTCATCAACGCTCTTCTGGCTTGCCTTTCTTTTGATTTGGCAAGTAAATCACTAAAACTTGGGCGTAAGAATAACGCAAACCCCAAAGCTAAAAATAATATCCAGACTTTCATACCAAAGAAACAGTAAGCACCGAAGAGACTAAGCGCAAAACTCAGCCCTAGTAGTAACAGATTATTTTTTTGGAGAAAAGCATTAATTCGTTTATGTATCTTCATTTACTTCAGCCTCCAATGGGAGCGCTTGCAGAGTGTATTGACCGTCACTGCCTGGAACAACTCTACATATTTCGCTAAGCCTACGACTACCATCCGCGTTTCTTCTGATGTGAACGAGATACTGTATGGATGCGGCAAGATTTTCCTTTATCGCCTCATAGGGCAGTGCACTATTGCTCAAAATCATATTGCAGAGTCTTCTCATCATGTCTGCGCAAGAGTTCGCATGACCGGTGCAGAGCGTACCTGGGTGCCCGGAGTTCATCGCTGTAAGCATGTCAAAAGCTTCCGCACCTCTGACTTCCCCTACGATAATGCGATCAGGTCGCATCCGCATGGCAGTTCGGATAAGCTGAGCTATGTCTATCCCGCCACCTTCCGGACCGGGACTTCGGCTTTCCAGCCTTACCAAATTGCTTAGTCCCTGCAATTGCAACTCTGCTGAATCTTCGACGGTAATGACACGTTCATTTTTGGGGATGTAATTTGAAAGCACATTGAGGAGGGTAGTCTTACCAGTGCCTGTTCCACCACAGATGAAAATACTTTCACGTCTAATGACAGCTTGCTTTAGTGTTTCCATGGCAAAAGCAGACAAGAATCCATGCTGTAATAGAGAAGCCGCATCCGGTTTCACTCCAGTAAATTTTCGGATTGTTAATATAGGCCCATCCGGTGCCAGAGGTGCCAATACTGCATTAGCTCTTGAGCCATCCGCTAAACGCAAATCTGCAATGGGATGGCTTAGATTGAGATTCTTATTCCCTAAAGCAAAAAAGTGTTGCAGTACATCGCTGAGATGCTCTTTATTGTCAAATGTCAGCTCGCATGCTTCTATACGACCTTCACGCTCAACAAAAATATTATTGGGGCCATTGACCATTATCTCGGTAATCGTAGGATCTTCAATTAATGGTTGCAGGATGTCTAAACCATGTAAGGCATTGAATAAATCCTTGATAAGATTCTTCCGACTACGCAAGTCGACATGCTGCCCTAACAGTCTCAAGTTCACTTCATCTGTAATCAAGGCCTGAAGCGCTAGTGGGTCTTGTAGTGGTTTTATACTGAGGTCGTTGCTAATCTTCGTGCGTAAATCACTTCTAAGTTTTTTATAGTTCTCCATTATCATTTGTCCTCTTTGAACATTAATAGCGCATCTTACAAGCAGCGTTCCTTAATTGGGAACCCTGGAGGCAAGATGGCTTTGAGGTCTTCGCTTTGCTTATAAATAGAGGGGTTTCGCAATGCATCCGCACTATTGAGCAGAAACAACTCATCGCAGATGGGTAATACTTGCTGCAATAATTTTGGTGTAGATTTTGAGCAAAGCACCAGGGCACAATCGTTGGTGTCTTGTCTTTTAATCACTGTCTTCAGCAGTGCTAACAGCTGCCTAACGGCAACGATAGAAGCATGATCGGCATGCCAGTTACTTGCGGCTGGAATAAAACTTAATATACCTGACTTTGTTGTCGGAAAGAGGTAGGGGAAAAGTTGTTCAGCTTGTAGAACCTCTCTGCCAAGGCGCATGAGTAAAGATGCAAGATCAGAACCTTCACTAGGCGTACTCAGTTTCGCTTTCAGAGAGATTGTGTTGTCTATAGATGTAAACGGAAGCACGAGCGTTCGAATGCCTGCTTGAAAATTATGTGCGAAAAGCTCGTCCAAGTATGCATTTAAACTACGACCGTACAAATCAGAAACGAGTGCGAACATTTTTTTACTCTGCATATTAAATACTATCGAATCTTGTCGCGTTCTTCCTAAGATAGAGCGTAACTCGAATTCTATTGCTTTGGTATCTAAACGATAGACTTCAGCCGTGCCAGTCTCCTTACTTTCTCGTGCTAAATCTAAAGCGGGTAAATTGACGTGAAAGATATCCTGGTAGAGTGGTTGCTCTCTCAAAATTAGGCTTTGGCACGACCAAGTGGGCGTCCAATCGGGAAACTGATCTGCACTATATATGATTGCTTTAGGCAGGGGTGATAAACTACTTGTGAACCTATAAAGTTCTTTTAAGTTGCTCATTGGTCTCCAGATGAGCGTGGGAAATTTCACCTGCAAGTGCTTACTAAGTGCTTTGGCAAAACTTTGTTCTCTGTCCAATACTATTACATGTTCCATATTTATTACCTCCAAAGTTCAGCATAGCTTTCAGTTTTCGTGAATAGAAAAGAATCGTTCGACAAAATTGTGTAAAACTTCGCAATCTACTACTAAAACCCAATACCTACGCTTACTAACACTAAGTGCAGTCCAGCTTGACAAGCGTTACAATGCGTGTTCAAATAAAACAAAAAACAGGGGAGCTTGTTAGCAGGCTGAGAGTAAGTCACCAGACTTAGACCCTATAACCTGATGTGGGTAATGCCAACGTAGGAAGTTATAGATACTTTTGACGACGTGTTATCTCTTGGGGAAAGCACGTTTTTTCATGTCTAGCGAGAGAAGAAAAAACGGGAAGAAACAGGAGGAAAACAAGATTGGAAACAACTGAAAAACGTGAAGCAAGAGGGCAGATTTTTTCTCATAGCTTAATTTGGTTTGGTGCAGCCGTCTCAATAGCAGAAATATTGACGGGTACACTCTTAGCACCTTTAGGCTTCAAAAAGGCACTATTGGCCATTATTATCGGGCACCTAAATGGCTGCACACTTTTTTATTTTGCGGCACTCATAGGCGCCAAGACAGAAAAAAGTGCGATGGAAACAGTCAAACTTTCATTTGGCGAGAAAGGTGCTCATCTTTTCTCTATACTAAACGTTTTACAACTACTAGGTTGGACAGCCGTCATGATAATTTCTGGAGCGGCAGCGGCTCAGGCACTTTTGCCTTTAGTCGGTACCTGGATTTGGGTTCTTGTCATAGCTGTTCTGATACTTTTATGGTTGCTTCTTGGCGCTAAAAGCCTGACAAAACTCAACACCGTCGTGATGGCGGCACTCTTTGCGCTTACCGTAGTGCTTAGTTTGCAGGTCTTTAAAGGAAGTATGGCTCCCAGTACTAGCGGCACGATGAGTTTCGGTGTCGCCATAGAATTATCTGCGGTCATGCCCCTATCCTGGCTTCCTTTGGTCTCAGACTATACCCGTCATGCGAAACGTAAGAAGGCGCTATCTTTCACAAGCACTGCTGTCTATTTTTTCGCCAGTTGTTGGATGTATGTGATTGGTATAGGCGTGGCTTTATTTAGTGGGCAAAACGACATCACCCAAATCATGATTAGCTCTGGTTTAGGCATAGCAGGCCTACTCATCATCATTCTCTCCACCGTCACGACCACCTTCCTGGACGTATATTCAGGTGGGGTAAGCGCAGCGGCTATTAGCAAGAAAATTCCGGAAAAGAAAGCAGCCTTAGTCGTTGCCCTACTAGGAACCTTGCTCGCACTCTTTTCGCCCATGTCACAGTATGAAAACTTTCTCTACCTGATCGGCTCCGTTTTCGCCCCAATGATTGCCGTACAAATAGTTGACATGTTTATGCTAGGAGGCTTTAAGAGAAGCCAGGGAGGAATATCGACTGCCTTTCATCTCCCCAACCTACTTGCTTGGGCAATAGGTTTTATTATCTATCGCATTTTTATCGTGATCGACTTACCCATCGGGAATACTTTACCCGTGATGCTATTAACAGGATTACTTAGTTTTGCCATCAATAAAATACTGCCGAGAAAAACAGCATGATAGAAAAAATCTACCAAAACGTTTTAGACAAAGCACAAATCATCCATTGTATTAGCAATGCCGTGACCGCCAATGATTTGGCGAACGTGCTGCTTGCCGTGGGATCTTCACCAATCATGGCGGAGGCAATAGAGGAAGTAGAGGAAGTGACGGCACAGAGTGCTGGTTTGAATCTTAATCTCGGTGTTTTGTCCCACGATCGTTTGGAGGCGATGTGTATGGCTGGCAAAACCGCCAACCGCCTCTCGCTCCCCCTTGTCATAGATTTAGTTGGCATTGGCGTTTCGGCTTTTCGCAGTCAGTCAGCCCAGCGCCTGTTAAGAGACGTGAAGCCCACCGTTCTAAGAGGCAATTGGTCTGAGTTTCAACACTTGCTAGAACGCGAAACAAGCACATCTGGCGTTGATGCACCGTCGGTTTTAC
>CAZNNL010000003.1:29065-63963 GCA_964574395.1 uncultured Oscillospiraceae bacterium
AGCACGTGTCTATGTCTGTAGGCGAATTGGAGGCCAGCGTTGCTGCTTTTTGTCTTTTTGGGCTTTGTGGCGAAAAAGCATTTGAACGCATGGCAAGCGAAAACAAGGGTAGTGGAAGCTATCGTACTTATCTAATTGACGCACTTTCGCTAACAAGCGCAGCAGAACTTAAGCAAGGGGCTCAGTATGAGCGCTACATCTGAGGAAGGATAACACAGTGGATATTAATAATAAGATAAAGAATTTCGGTCCAGACCAATGCTTGCTTTACGCAATAAGTGAAGACTATTCACAGCTGGATAAATCGGATTCAGTGGGTCTGGCACGCATTGAACAGGTACAAGCGGCTTTGGATGGTGGAATCACAATGCTGCAGATACGTATCAAGTCGAGTGGTTTTGCCAAAGAAAAAGAGACCGTAAATCTGCTACGAGAAATCCGAGACAAATGTAGACAATATGCAGTGCCTTTCATCATCAATGATTATGTGGATTTGGCCGTTGAGCTAGATGCGGATGGCGTGCACTTGGGCGTGGATGATATGCCGCTAGCTGAGGCAAGAAAACTTCTAGGGGCTGAAAAAGTCATCGGTGTTACGATGAAAACCGTTGCGGGTGCGCTTGAAGCGCAGAGCGAGGGGGCCGATTATTTGGGGGTGGGAGCAGTATTTCCAACGCAAACCAAAGCTAATACATCAGCAATGCCCTTGGAGAAACTAAGAAAAATTTGTCGCAGCGTTGATATCCCGGTTGTCGCTATTGGCGGCATCACTGCTGAGAATATGGAAGTTCTTGTGGGGACCGGAATAGCCGGTGTAGCTCTTGTATCAGGGGTTTTCTCTGCGCCTGACGTTAAACGGAACACAGCAAAGCTGGCGTCGGATACACGACGATTTTTTCGAGAAGGTAAGAAGAGGTAAGAGTAATGAACAATAACTTAGAGTTAAATACGAAAAATGAAATAAAACGACTTAGTCTCGCAGGCGTTTTAATTGCGGTAGGGATTGCTGCATCACCACTGCATATTCCGGTGGGCATGTCCAAATGTTTTCCCGTTCAGCATTTTATTAATGTGCTTGCTGCCGTGTTTTTAGGTCCGCTTTACGCTGTGGGCATGGCCTTCGTCACCAGCTTGTTTCGGGTTTTACTTGGTACGGGAAGTCTTCTAGCTTTTCCTGGTAGTATGTTTGGCGCATTACTCGCAGGTTTATTTTATAAATATTGGCAAAACCTTAACACTGCCTACTTAGGCGAAGTTGTCGGCACTGGACTTCTAGGCAGCCTAGCTGCTTATCCCGTCGCGCTCTTGCTCATGGGAAACGAGAAGGCGGCCATCTTTGGCTATGTGCTTCCTTTTGCCATCAGTACTTTGGGAGGGACGCTCATCGCAGCAGTATTAATCACCGCTCTTAAACGCGTGCCATTAATCAAAGAAAGCCTTAATGGAGGAGTAAAATGAAAAGCGTTTTAAGTATTGCAGGTTCAGATTGCAGTGGTGGCGCAGGTATTCAAGCAGACATCAAGACCATAAGCGCGCATAAACTTTATGCGATGACGGCCATTACGGCTCTCACTGCACAAAATACGAGGGGTGTTTTTGGTGTAGTCGAAACTTCGCCTACGTTTGTAGCAGAACAGATAGACGCTGTATTTGAGGATATCGTGCCCGATGCCATAAAAATCGGCATGGTTTCCAATCCAGAAATTATTGAAGTGATTTGCCAAAAGCTTCAGCAGTACCGAGCGACTAATGTTGTAGTCGACCCTGTTATGGTTGCGACAAGTGGTAGTCGCTTGATGCAAGATGGTGCTGTCAGAATCTTGATAGAAAAACTTTTACCCTTAGCCAAAGTTATTACGCCCAATCTTGCCGAGGCGGAAGTATTGTTGGGGCGTTCCATAAGTCAAGCTGCTGAGATGCCCGATGCAGCTGCGGAGATTTCGAGACGTTGCAGCACTGCTGTCTTGGTAAAAGGTGGGCATTTAAGTGACAGCGCTGACGATCTTTTGTGGGTAGATGGCAGTGCCCATTGGTTTAGGGGAGAGCGGATAGATAATCCTAATACGCATGGCACAGGATGCACGCTTTCTTCTGCCATCGCTTGTGGTCTAGCCCAAGGCCATGGACTAGCCGAGAGCATAGCAGCTGCGAAAGCGTATGTGCGCGGAGCACTACGTGCAGATTTAAATCTTGGCCATGGCTCTGGTCCTCTAAATCATATGTATAGGATAGTCGTTTAAGCTTCGCGTGGGGCGGACAGTCTCGCGCTTGAAAGACCAGCTTTGCTGTGCTAGCATGTACGTAATTGAATAGCACTTATCAAGAGAGACGGAGGGATTCGGCCCTATGAAGTCCGGCAACCGGCCACATGGCAGCGGTGCCAAGTCCGACAGCATTGCCTGAGAGATGAGGTTTTTACGATAATGTCGTGTCTACAGGTTGTAGAGACGGCTTTTTTAATCTGAAAAACAGGGCAGCATAGACTAATGCAGCCAGAGAGATATGAGGTACGAACATGGACAAACAAGATAGAACGAAAAGACTTTTTTCTTCCGAATCAGTTACGGAAGGTCACCCCGATAAACTGTGCGACCAGATTTCGGATGCGATTTTGGATGAAATTCTGAGACAAGATCCGCAGGCGCGCGTTGCTTGCGAGACGATATGTACGACAGGCTTTGTGTTTGTTACTGGTGAGGTAACGACCGAGGCGTATGTCGATATTCAAAATGTCGTGCGCAAGACGGTTAGAGATATTGGTTACGACCGCGCGAAGTATGGTTTTGATGCGGATACTTGTGCCGTCTTAACTTCTATTAATGAGCAATCTCCAGATATTGCACAAGGTGTAAACAAGGCTTTGGAACAGCGCATCGGAACAGAATCGGAAGCTGATTTACAAACGGGCGCTGGCGACCAAGGTATGATGTTTGGTTTTGCATGCGATGAAACAGAAAACCTCATGCCTCTGCCGATAGAGCTTGCGCACCAGGTCTGTAGGCAGTTAGCCAAAGTGCGCAAAGAAAAAACACTACCCCTACTGAGACCCGACGGCAAAGCGCAAATAACTGTTGAGTATGAAGGATTTACTCCGGTACGCGTAGATACGATTGTCATTTCGACTCAGCATGACCCGCATTATACCGCTGAGGATTTACGTAAGGACCTTATTGATGAAGTAGTCGCTAAAGTTATTCCTCAAAACCTTTTAGATGATGATACCAAGATATATATCAATCCGACGGGCAGATTCGTTGTTGGTGGACCGCAAGGCGATTCAGGTTTGACGGGGCGGAAAATTATTGTCGATACCTATGGGGGTGTGGCAGCACATGGTGGCGGTTGTTTTTCTGGCAAAGACCCCACCAAAGTAGACCGTTCTGCTTCCTACGCAGCACGCTACATAGCTAAAAACCTTGTCGCCGCTGGAGCAGCAAGTCGTCTCCAAATTCAGTTGGCGTATTCCATCGGTATTGCGAAACCCGTTTCAATTAACATCGATAGCTATGGCACGGGTGTTGTTTCAGATGAAGCATTAGTGGAGTTGGTTGAGAAAATCTTCCCGCTAACACCGGCAGCCATTATCCGATCCTTGGATTTACGCAGACCTATCTACAAACAAACCGCAAGTTATGGCCATTTCGGTCGCACAGACATCGATTTGCCTTGGGAACGCTTGGATAAAGTAGAGCTGGTCAAAGCAGAATTAGCTAAATGATACACAAGGCTAGCCAAATAGCAGTGATGGAGCGCCTGGGACAAAGTTTGTTCCCGGCGCTTTGTGTATCTTGTAAAAAAAGGATTTATAAGAAAAGTGCCTATAGTGATTTGTGTGAGAGATGTTGTGCGTTTTTACCGTGGCGGCGTGAGCATGAGAGGGTTTTGCCATTATTATCCTGGCGGTTTAAATTGCTCTTACCAAAAGATACCAGGTCAGCAGAAAAAGATGCCTTTTGTATTTGTGCCATGCATTATCAGGATCAAATTCCTTTTCTTTTGCGAGCGCTTAAATTTAATCAGATATTAGCGCATGCCAAACCGCTTGGTGAAATATTAGGAGTCTGTATAAAGCAAGAACTTACGCAGATGAAGAAAGAAGACTACTTGATAAGTTCTGTACCGCTTAGCCGAAAGCGTCAACGTCAGCGCTCCTATAATCAAGCGGCTGAGCTTGCGAAACATGCGGCAAGGCGAGCGGGTTTACCCTATCAAGAAATCTTGGAAAAGTATCAAGATTCTCCAAGACAAAGTGAATTTGAATATCTGGAAAGACTAGAAAATGTAGCGGGAGTATATCGGGCGAAAACTGATTTACGTGGTCAAAATATTGTCCTTGTCGATGATATTTTGACATCAGGCGCTACTTTGTTTTCTGCAAGGCAAGCGGCTTTGGAAGCCGGTGCAAATAAGGTGATTTGTGCTGTTGTAGCAAGCAGTAGAAAGCAAGAAGTGCAGAGTTTCCCCAGACAAGTAAAATACTTTGATGATTGAACTTTAAAGGCTCAATCGCTATACTATTTTTAGATAAAATTGCGTTTAGGAATTGAATCTAAACGTTAAATGTCTTTGTCTTTAAAAGTCCAAAATTTAATAAGCAGAAAGAAGGAATTTACATGAGCTTTATCGAGAATGTAATGGGCAAAGCCCGTAACAACAGAAAAACAATTGTTTTACCGGAATCCTATGACATACGAACACTGGAAGCGACCGCTAAGATTTACGAAAAGGACATCGCAGATATCATTCTGATTGGCGATGCGGAAAAAATCAAAGAAGCCGCCGGCAGCTGGGATATCTCGAAAGCAGACATCGTAAATCCAGAGACCTTCCCTGCGTTTGAAGAATATGCGCATGCTTTTTTTGAACTGCGCAAACATAAGGGCATGACCATTGAAAAAGCTCGTGAAACACTTTTGAACCCACTCTTTTTTGGCGTGATGATGGTCAAGCAAGGCAAGGCCGATGGCATGGTTGCCGGCGCGGTGAACAGCACGGCCAATACTTTGAGACCTGCCTTACAGATTTTAAAGACAGCTCCGGGTACCAAACTGGTTTCCTCGTTCTTTGCGATGGATGTACCGAATTGTGAGATGGGACATGATGGCTTGTTTGTTTTTGCCGATTGTGGTCTCGTGGAAAACCCCGATGCGGACATGTTATCCGAAATTGCTTTGTCTTCAGCCGAGTCCTTCCGTCAACTAACAAATGCTGAGCCAAAAGTTGCCATGCTTTCTTATTCCTCCATGGGCAGTGCCAAGAGCGAATTAACAGACAAAGTAATCGAAGCTACACGCTTAGCTAAAGAGAAAGCACCTGAGCTGGCCCTCGATGGGGAACTGCAAGTGGATGCTGCGATAGTGGCCTCTGTTGGAAAATCTAAAGCTCCAGACAGTACAGTTGCAGGAAGCGCTAATGTGCTCGTTTTCCCTGACTTAAATGCAGGTAATATTGGCTACAAACTAGTACAACGTTTAGCCAAAGCGGAAGCTTACGGCCCCGTTACCCAAGGCATTGCACGTCCAGTAAATGATTTGTCCAGAGGTTGCGTAGCTGATGACATCGTCGGCGTCGTCGCCATCACAGCCGTTCAAGCACAAGCGTAATACAGAAAAAGAGGGAAAAACATGAAAATTTTAGTAATTAATGCAGGCAGTTCATCCTTAAAATACCAGTTTTTGGATAGCGCAACGAAGTCCTTATTGGCCAAAGGAAACTGCGAACGTATTGGTATCGACGGTTCTTTTATCCGCCACACAGTAACTGGACGCGATCAAGTGGGTTTCGATATCAAGATGAACAACCACAATAAAGCCGTCAAAGCGGTCATCGATATTCTCACGTCTAAAAAAGATGGTGTCATCAAGGACATGAGTGAAATAGATGCCGTCGGACATCGTGTTGTTCATGGTGGCGAAGCATTCTCCAGCTCAGCCATTATCGATGAAAACGTAAAAGATGCAATTCGCAAATGCTATGACTTAGCTCCCCTACATAACCCTGCTAACATGACTGGTATTTTAGCTTGTGAAGCTGCTATGCCGGGCACGCCCCAAGTAGCGGTTTTCGACACAGCCTTCCATCAGACCATGCCAAATTATGCCTACACCTATGGCTTACCTTATAAATATTACAGAGACCATGACGTGCGTCGTTATGGCTTCCATGGCACATCACATGACTTCGTTGCGAAACGTGCTGCTGAATTGATGGGCAAAGATATTGCTGATTTGAAAATTGTGACTTGTCACTTGGGTAATGGTTCATCCATTGCTGCTGTTGACGGTGGTAAATCCGTAGATACAAGCATGGGTATGACGCCTATCGCAGGTTTGCCAATGGGCACACGTTGTGGGGATATTGATATTGCAATTATTAGTCATCTTTTGGAAAAAGGTGTCCTAAGTAGTGTTAAAGAAGCTGATCGTGTCATGAACAAGGAATCTGGCGTCTTAGGTATTTCCGGCATAAGTTCTGACTTCCGTGACTTAGTTGCGGCTGCAGAAGAAGGCAACAAACGCGCGACCTTAGCGCTAGATGTCTTTGGCTATGAGATTAAGAAGTTTATTGGTTCGTATGCTGCTGCCATGGGCGGAGCGGATGCCATTGTTTTCACTGCAGGAATTGGCGAAAATACGCCAGAAGTAAGAGAACGTGCCGTTAAAGGTCTTGAGTTTATGGGTGTCTCGTTTGACTATGAAAAAAATAAGACATTCCGTGGTGAGGGAGAATTGAACTATCCCGACTCCAAAGTAAAAGTGCTAGTCATCCCTACGAATGAAGAACTATCTATCGCTAGGGAAGTGCTTCGTTTAGTTAAAGAATAAAAGTATCTAGGAGACCCAAAGTTAGGGCAGCTCTACAGCTGCCCTAATGCATATGTGAGGGGGACAATGTGACGGTAAACGATTACCAAGAAGAACTTCTAGAACTCTTTCTAGACTTGCATGAAAAATTAGTTTTGACTACGGAAGCAGCATTACAGGATGGTCGCTTTAGAAATCTTTCTAGAAATGATTTAAGAACACTCAAAGCTATTGGTTTACATGCGGAGAAAACAATGGGTGAAACAGCCCAAGAATTAAGAATCACTTTAGGTACCTTGACTGTCGCAATCAATAAGCTGGTCAAGAAGGGCTATGTTAAACGTCACAGAGCATCTGAGGACCAAAGGCGTGTACTTTTATCCCTAACTAGAGAAGGGCAGGTGGCACTGAGGCTATTCAGGAAATTTAATCGCGTGCTTATGCAACGGGTACTCAGCGATATCAGCCAATCTGAGCAACGTATGTTTTATGAGTTTTTAACGAACATGAATGATTTCATGATGGACCAATATTTGGATTACAAAAAACGTAAAATCAAAGCCCGTGAAGATAGCCTAGCTAGTGATGTGCAAGGTGAAGAAATATGACACGACAAGAAATTACAAAAATTGTCACTGATATTGTTGCATTAGCTTCCGGCATCCCTGCTTCGGAAATTAGTCCAAGTCGTGATTTCATCTCTGATTTGTGCTTAGATTCACTTGCCATAATAGAAATCATTGTAGATTTGGAACGCACGTTTAAGGTAGAAATATCAGACGAATTATCAGAACGCATGCATGATATCAATGACGTGGTAAAATACATCGATACCCATCTTAATCCCTGATACAAGATGAAAAATAATTAGTCGTTGAGGAAAGCCATGCTTTTAGTTTTTATACTTAACCCACATGCCGGAAACGGTCGTAGTCATATGCTTGCGGAACGCTTGGCACACAAAGGGGTAGCCAACGGATTTGAAATTGTCACAATATCAGAAAGACGTAAAAGCAAGGGTTGTATTCTTGAACTAAAAAAAGACGCAAACGCCAACGGCTTCGACGAAATAAGAGTTTATCGCAATTCAAAGTTGGGGAATAGTTTGTCACTTTGCCGAAAACTCGCCACAAAATATGGTGAGCAGCTTGTGGTTGTCGCTTGCGGAGGGGACGGCACCGTGAACGAAGTTGCACATGCCTTGTGTGGAACAAAGGCTGGGATGATGGTCATTCCATTTGGCAGTGGGAATGATTTTTCTAAATCCATCTACAAAACAGCGTATCGCCATAGCTCTAGCCTACTAGAAGCTTTGGGACTGGATGAAAAACAATGCAGAACTAAAGAAACTAGTTCATGGCCGAATTTAAGCTCGTTTCCTGTAGATATCGTTGAGTTCATTGACGATAAAGACTATCGCCATTGCTTTGTTAACGCTATCTCGATTGGTTTTGATTCTGCCGTAGCAATCACTGCGTCTAAGATTGTGCGTCGCCTTCCTGGCATTGGGAAAGTTGCCTACATGCTCGCCGTTATCCCCGCATTGTTTAAGAACAAACACTTCGCCTTAGATTTCGAATTACTTGGTTCTGCTTGGAAAGACCCGCGTGTCAGTGAATCCAAAGACGTGCGCGATTCTGCCAAACTCATCTGTGAAAGTAAGTCATATTCCCTCACGGCGCTCACCAATGCGCGCTATTATGGGGGTGGCTTCCAACCCAATCCCTTTATGAATTTGCAGGATGGGGTTATTGAAATTGTTATTTCCAAACCATTGAATTTACCTAAAATTGCTAAGTTGATTGGAGCATACCGCAAGGGCGTGGCGCAGAATTACGATATTTTAGATATGTATTCAGCGAAGGCTGGCAAAATCTGCTCGGCCTCCAAGTCGGAACCCTTAGTAATTACTTACGATGGAGAGGCGCTTTATAGCAGCCGTATCGATTTTGAAGTCAAAGAAAAAGCCTTGAGACTTTGTATGCCCAAGGCTTGTGCACATGAATCTTTACAGGAGCAAGCTGAGGATTAAGCCTATATGCTTGCTTTCTTTCTTGTCATTTAATATTAGGAATTTCTTTGTTGGCAAAACGAAAATGCAGCCAATCACTAAGGACCTGATTCATTTCCTTGATATTTACATAGTTTGCCGGATTTAAAGCTTTACCAAAGGTAATAATTAAACGATGACGCTTTTTTGTCACTGGATTACGCAAGGCAGGTAGTGCCATGTTCGGATTAAAAATGTTGTATGCACCATCTAAGAAAACGGGCACAAGTGGAACATTGGCCTTCTTGGCGATGTAGCAGGCACCTTCTTGGATTTTTCCAAGTTCACCGTCTTTACTGCGGGTACCTTCGGGATGAATAAGCAGAATATTGTTGCCTTCTTCCAACGCATCTTTGGCGCTGACGAGCGCTCTGACAGGGTTGCCTTGGCGTTTGATGGGAATGCCGCGCCCGACGCGCATGATGATTTTGCCAAAAGGACCATACTTGGTCAGTAAGTCTTCAGCGCCGATACAACAAAATTTTTGATATTGTTCTTTGGGCAGTGCGGACATAATCCACATGCCGTCAACGAAGGTTTCGTGGTTAGCCGCCAATATATAGGGTGAGCTTTGGGGCAAATTCTCAATGCCGCGCACCTCGATTTTTACCCCCAAACGGGTGATTAGCATGCCCAAGTGATAGAAGAAACGGCCACTAAAACGACGCTCTAGCGGTTTAGGTTTTGGTATTTCTTTAGTATTCCTTGTGGCCTTTTTCATGATCAAAGGTTTATTTATACTTTTATCAATTTCGCTCATGTTAGGCCTCCTTTTAGCTACATTCTACGATGAAGTATTTCAATAGTGTTAAGTACTTTTTAATATAATCTTAACCTGAAGATAACGCAAGTTCGCTAATTATTTAGCAACATGCGCTAGCATCAAGATTTGATTTTTCTTCTCTGCTGACAGTCTCATCATGTTATAATTATTGGCATCATTTAATGTTGTTTTAAGATGATAAGGAAGTGAACAAAAGTGAAGAAAGAAACACTGGTCCTGATGTCATTTGTTCCATTTTTCAGCAGTTTTGTAGCTGATTTTTTTCTGTCAATTCCAGGAATAAGGGTATTGTTTCTTTTTGCCATGCCAGTTGCTATGAGTATTTTTTGGTGGGTGCTGGGGAGTTTGTTTGCCAGATTTAAGTGGCCTTATTGGAAGGCAGTGCTGACTGCACACAGTTTAGGAATAGTGTCGGTTCTGGTTTATTACATCATGCAATTGTTGCCAGGTTCAGCGCCGCTATTATTAAGTCGTTTAGTGCAACGCTTTACCTTGCCGATTTCACCTTGGGCTTCCTACGTTTATGAGTTTTTAGGTTTTCCAAGTAGTCCTGACTTATTTAACACGCAGGCGATTACGGTAGCATTGCTAATGATGATGCTATTGTTTTCACTTGCTTTTGCCATAAAGAAAATTAGAGGAACACAGCGCACAGCGAGACAATTTTAAGAGGCTCATTTAAAGGAGATTTTTTATGCAAATTATTGAAGGTAAGAGAATTTACAACACGCGCACATTCAATACGCTCATCGAAATGTTAAGGCAGAGCACGGAACTACATGGTGATAAGTCCGCTTATATGTTCCGCCGTAAACCTCATGGCAAGATTTTGACGCGCACTTATAGTGAACTTGTCGCGAACATCGAGGAGCTGGGTACCGCACTCATCGACTTGGGGCTGCAAGGAGAGCGCATAGCTCTGGCTGGCGAAAACTGTTATGAGTGGGTTGTGTCCTACTATGCGACAGTGAGTGGCGTGGGCGTTGTTGTTCCTTTGGATAAACTTTTGCCTGCAGGTGAATTGATTGAACTGCTTAAACGCAGTAAATCAAAAGCGTTTATTTTTACACCTGCCCTGATGGACATAGCGCTACAGGCTAAGGAAGAAGTAGACAGTCTAGAATATTTAATTTGCATGAATGAGGTCAGCCCCAAACCTTTGGATCTTAAAGATAAACCGGAAGAGAAGTTTTTCCGCTACACCAGCCTGATTAGAAAAGGCGCGGCGCTTCTTGAAGACGGCGACAAGCGTTTTCTCAAAGCGGAAGTTAATGTCGATGAAATGTGCACTTTGCTCTTTACATCAGGCACTACCAGTATTGCTAAAGGGGTCATGCTTTCCATGAAGAACCTGGTCAGCAATGCCAGTGGAGCGGCTGCTGTATTGGAGATTTTTCCGGGAGAACGGGCGCTTTCTGTTCTACCGCTGCATCATAGTTTTGAGCAAATGGCAGGCATGATTGTCATGCTCTACTTCGGCACCTGTATTTGTTTCACGGATGGCCTGCGTTATCTGGCAGAAAATCTCGTTGAATGGCGCATCAACGTCATGCTAGGCGTACCACTACTCATGACAAATATTTATAAGCGTATCCATGACAAGATTGAGAAAAGCGGAAAAGCAGGTCTCGTTAACGCGCTCAGACCGCTCGGTAGGGGCTTGGCCCAAGTGGGCTTCCAGACGAACCGCAAGCTTTTCAAGAGTATCCTTGATGGTTTGGGTGGCGGGCTTCGTCTCGTGGTCACCGGAGCTGCCGCGATGGATAAAGACGTCATTCAAGCCTTCCTCGATTTTGGCGTGACCTTTTTCCAGGGCTACGGTTTGACGGAATCTTCGCCAGTTGTTGCCTGCTGCAACATGAAACTGAACATTCCCGGCACGATTGGACCTCCCATTTATGGCGTTCAAGTAAAGATTACTAACGATAATCCTAATGAGCCAGGTGAGATACTGACCAAGAGCGACTCCGTTATGTTGGGTTACTTTGAAGACCCAGCCCTGACCGCGGAAGTCATTGACGAGGATGGTTGGTTACACACGGGTGACATGGGTTTCATCGATAATCGTGGCGCAATCCACATTACCGGTCGCGTCAAGAGTATGATTGTGCTTACTAATGGAAAAAAGGCCTTCCCCGAAGAAATTGAATTCTTAATCAATACTATCCCTGGCATCAAAGAAAGCATGAGTTGGGGCGAAACCAATGCTCGCGAAGCGGTAGACATCTGCGCCAAACTGCAATTTGATTTTGATACCTTAACCAAACATGCAGGTGAAGATGCCGCTGCGCGTACGCGTTGGATTAGAGAAAGACTTGAGGAAGTTAATGAAAAGATGCCAGAGTACAAGCGCATCAAGTACTTCATCTATACTGACAAAGATATGATCCGTACCACCACTTTAAAAGTGAAGCGTTTTGAAGAACTAGACAGTATCCATGCTTGGCTCGCCGAACAAGATATGACGATGAGGGATGCTGACGGAAGCTATCAATGAGCTAAGACAAGGGCGAATGAGAAGGGGGAAAAGTGCAATTACTTTACGGAAAATATATTGGCCAAGTTGCTGATCATGTTTTGGATCTTATAGAGACACAAAGACAAGCAGGACAGTTTCGACGGGCATTTTTGATTGTTCCGGATGCACGTACCCTAAGTTTAGAACAGCGTTATTTACAAAGGCTGGCGAATGGCAGCTTGATGCGCGCGGAGATTTTAAGCTTCGGGCGCTTAGCGCTTCGCTTTGCTGGGGAGGCTGCCTTGCCACTACCTCCTTCGCTTTCCGCACAATCTCAAGCCCTTTTAATTAGGGATATTTTATTAAGTCAAAAAGAAGCTTTTCGCCTCCTAAACCCCTTAGCTAGAAAGCCGGGCTATTTGGAAAACTTGCGCGTCGAGTTAGCTTCGCTTCGGCGTCTAGGTTTTAATGCCGCTGCCTTAGCGAACATGGCCGAAATAGCTAGTTTGCAAAGCTTAGACGACACCGCAGCTGACAAGTTTAAAGAGCTGTCGCATTTAGCGGAAAAATATGAACAAACGCTGACTGAATTAGGGCGTAGAGATGGTAGTGCTGATCTCGACCTTTTGGCTGAGCTCTTAGAATCTTGGGCGAGTAATCAGAGTCTGCCCTCGGCATTGAAAAACAGTGCGTTTTTCATCTTAGGTTTTGGCGAAAATCGTTTGTTCTCCTACCAAGAAGAACGTGTGATTCATGCTTTAGAGAACCTAGGACAAAGCGTGACAGTAGCATGTGTTGCTGACTATTGTCCTTCAAACCTTGAGTCCGCAGACCGAGGGGCCATGGCCTGGAGACAGGGAAGACGCGTTCTTCTCAAACTCGCTTCAGCCTATCCAAGTGCCAAAGTAAGTGCCGTAAAGTCCACTCCCACTACAAGCGCTCAACAAGCCGAACACTTGTATGCAGCTGCACAAGCAGCGGACGAGCCGGTCACTTCTGTCGAAGAACAGAGAAAGAGCCAGCTCATTGCGGCTGAAGACATGCGTTTGCTCATTGAAAAAGTATTGGCTTATATTCAAAAGAAGGTGAAAGAAGAAGGGTGGCGTTATCAGGACTTTACGCTTTGCCTCTGTGATAGCCAAGCAGCCATGCGTTATTTGCCGCAGGCATTAGCAGACTTTGGCATCCCTGCTTTCATCGATGAACGTGAGCAGTTGATACAGAGCAGAATCTTTCGCGAATTAAGTGCTTTTATGCACCTTTCGCTTTCCAATTATGACCTGCAAGCATTGTGTAGTTTGCTGCGTTTAAACATCGCAAAAGCGGATTTGAGAGAAGTCGACCTATTCGAGAATTTCTGCCTGATGCACGGGATAAAAGGATACAAATTATTTTTGCCAAAGTACTACAGCAAAGATTATCAACAAGAGCGCTCGAGTGAGGCTTGGCTTTTTGCCAAACAACATGTCCTACCTCTCAAAGCACTGACAGACGCATTTAGAAGGTGCAAAACCATTACAGAAGCAGTGACAGCCGTGCTGAGTTATTTAGAATTGAGTGACGCAGAGTTGCGTATGAATCAACTTTACGACGAGGAGATGCTCAGCGGTAACGCGGAAGCGGCACGTAGTCTTAGTTTGTCATGGAATAGTTTACTGGCTCTTTTGGAAGACAGCCACAGCCTCATTCCAAGTGGTAGCATGAACGCCCGAGATTTCAGAGAACTCGTGGTGAGGGCAGCATCGAGCAGCTACATTGGAGCGGTTCCCTCACTGCTCGATGAAGTGTATGTTGGCAATCCGCACACCAGTTTGAGTCAGCGGCCTAGGCAAGTGATCATGATGAATCCCAGCGTTACGAATCTGCCGGGAAGAGTGACGCGGCAAGGCATACTCAATGATTTAGATTATGTGTTTCTGGAAAAAAACAGTGAACGACGCTTGCCGCTATCTCCTGAAGATGCTCCATTTGAGGATAGTTTTTTTATTCAACAACTGCTTGCGGCAGGGCAAGAGATGCCATTAATTGCTTGCAGCCGACAAGATAAAGCGCTCCCGCATTTTTTACTGAATTTCTTAGGGCTAAGCAACTATGATGCTTTAGACGCCGCCATAAACCAGGAGATTAAAAGCCTTGCACTAGAGCGCCTTTTTTCCCAAAGATTGCGTAACGAAAAAGCGTGGTTTGCTAAATATGGCAGCAGTCCCATGCGTGGCGCGGAATTACAAGCGCTTAAAATGTCAGAAGCCGAAGACTTTAGTAGGGATGCAATTTATTCTGCATCACGTTTGGAACGCTACACTGCATGTCCCTATTCTTACTTGATGCAGTACATTCTAGGCATTGGGGCTCGGCCAGAATTGCAGTTGGATGATGCGAGCGGTGGACAGCTGCGGCACCTACTGATGGAGAAGCTGTTTACGCCCTTGCTCTCTCAAAATGGACTTTTACTCGAAACTGAGGCGAAACGTGCACTCTTAGGTGATTTAGAAAATCACTTGAATCTACGTGCGCTGACTGAGCAGAGTAAAATCTTGGTTGCGCAGGGGGAGATATCCGATTCGTATTTGGATTTAGGTGTTTTTGGCAAAACCACCAGACCGATTCTTCAAGCTGTCTCAGCAGCGGGCGCATTGAACGTGGATCATTTTGCCAATGATATGCGTTGGCCTATCGCGACAGAGTGGATGTTCGGCGTAGGCGGCAAGCCAAACCTAAAGTTGACAGATGTAGACAATCCTGGTTTTCAGGTCAACCTACGTGGTTTAGTCGATCGCATTGATATTACCAGTGTTGGCGGATTAGAGCGTTACGCGGTTACAGACTATAAATCCTCTAAACGCACGATTGACTACATTGCGTTGTGGGAAGGGCTAGATTTACAGTTGCCGATTTACTTGTTGGCCGTCAAGGATGCGTTTCAACTTGAAGCAAAACAACTGGGGGAAGCAAGCTATTTTCATCTCAAGCGTTTTGGTGAAAGTCTACTCCAAAACATGCCCAAGTCAGAATTGAAGAAACTGGAATCATCACTGCAACTTGACCTGCTCGAACGTACAGTGATGCTGGAAAAATCACAAATGGAGATTGTGAAAGCCGCCAAAAGTATTGCAGCTGGCTACTTCCCCTTAAAACCACGGGCTGCTTCTGGTAAATCTTCCTGTACATTTTGCGAAGTTAGAACACTTTGTGGCTTCGATAGACCAGAAAATGAAGTACGTATCGAACACGAAAGCAACGTCAAAGCTTGGCGGGAACGTGCCGCAGAAGAACTAGCGCAAGCTGAGAAAAAGGCAGCAGAAGGAGACAGCAATGGCATTAACTAAAGACCAAAGCCTCATCATTGCTGCGGAAACGGACGACATCCTCGTTTCAGCTGCGGCAGGCTCAGGAAAAACATTCACCATGACACACCGCATTGTCGAGCGCGTCAAGTCACAGCAACTTTCCATGGATAAAGTGCTGGTTTTGACCTTTACCGACAAGGCCGCAAACAGTATGTATGCACGCATGGGGCAAGTCCTGCATGACGCCGTGGCAGAGGCCTCGGGTGCGCTCAAGCAATACTTAATGGAACAAGAAATGCGACTTAGCCAGGCTCAGGTCTCTACGATACATTCATTTTGCTATAAAATCCTTGGCGAACATGGAGCACTTTTAGGACAGAAACAGTTAAATAATTTACCCGATGCAGCTGCGAACGTCATGGATGACGAGACACAAAAACGCTTACTTGCAGAGGCAATCGACCTTTGTCTACAAGATGCTTATGCAAGTGTTGATGAGGCATATCTTGCTGGCAAAACCACCCCAGACGCCCTGATTTGGCAACTTAACGATGTTTTTGGCGACGCTAAAGGCGATGAGCCTTTGCGGGTTTTACTTGCTCAAATCTACAACTATTTGCGCAGTATGCCGGATTATGATCTTTGGACCCAAGATGCCTTAGAGGAATACCGTCAGACGTATCTGAATTTTCAAGAAAGTGCAACATATAAACACCATATTTCTCTCTTGAAGCAAGCCATAAACCGCGCATTGGAGGGTGTTTCGCTGCTTCGCCCCTATTTGACAGAAGCGGATCCACCCTTGTTCTATGCTATGAAGAAATTCAATGCGGAAACCTACGCTAAAAACGATAGTATAAGAAATGCGTACCTTGACTTTCTTTTGGCAGTGGAACACCTGGCGAATTATATTAGTAATGAAAGTGCTAAGCCCGATTGGAATCGTATTTTTGCATTAGGGCAAGAAATGGACTTGCCTAATATGATTAGAAGGGGTAATGATCCGGATAAACTAGCCATCATAGATATTTCTCGCGCCTATCTTGCTGAACTGGCTTTTTTGTTAAATGGTTCTTGTTATACAGATGCTTATAAACCATTTTTCCAGTTTGCGAAAAGACCTGTTTTTACGCAAAGCCAAGACGCAATTTGTGAGGAATTAGCCGCGCAAGATGCGAGACTTGGTGCTTTTTTTGCCATCCTCTTTGATATTGATAAACGCTATGCGGAGTTGAAGGCTGAGTCTAACGCCTTAGACTATCCTGACATGGAACATTTCGCCTTGCAGCTTGTCCGAATTCCGGAGGTCAAACAGTATTATCAGAGTAAATTTTCGGAGATTTACATCGATGAATACCAGGATACTTCAAGCATCCAAAATGCGATTGTGGAAGAATTAAGCAACAAAAATGTGTTTATTGTTGGAGATGTTAAGCAGAGCATTTATCGCTTTAGACATGCGAACCCACGCTTGTTTGCCGATCGCTATGCCCAAATGAAAGCAGATGCATCGCAAAGCTTATTTGAGCTTAGTACGAATTTTCGTTCCACTCCAGCCGTGCTACGTGCAATTAACAATATTTTTTCAGAGATAATGACTCTGGAAGCTTCAGAAATAGACTATTTGGCGGGTCATGAGCTAGGCATTCCAGAGTTTAAGCTGCTGGCTGATGAAGAGGCGGCTGGTGACCAAGAATCTACAGCTAATCAAGATGCTGCTTTTAAGATTTTTTGTTTTACGGATTCGCGAGATGAATTTGATAAGACAGGAAGGGATGTGCTTCTGGCGCCATCTTCGGCTGAAGGACTGTGTATTGCAAACGAGATTGTTAGACTTATAGACTCTGGAGTAGCGGCCCAAGATATAGCAGTCTTAAGTCGCAAGAACTCAGATTTAAGTTCACTGGCATCCATTCTCACGGTACTTGGCATTGAATATAGTTTCAGTAAAGAAGAACGCGTTTTAGAATCCGTCTTACTACGTACCGTAATCGCAGTGCTCAGGCTTATCGAAAATCCTTTGCAAGACAATTATTTAGCAACAGCCTTACTGCATTTAAAAGCGTGGGGAGGCTTTACGGTACACGAGTTTCTCAGCATCAAACGCCATTCCATGCACGCCGAACCGCCCCTGCCTTTCGAGACACCCTTCCACGAAACGCTAAGACTTTACTGCGAAAGTGGTCCAGATGAAATACTGCGCGAAAGACTTAATCATTTCTTTGATTCACTAAACAGTTTGCGAAACGAGAGTCTTAGCAAAGATCTGACTTTTTTACTCACGACTATTTATGAAGACCTGGGTATTTTGGAGAGCGCTGCAAGCGAACCAGATTCAGCACTAAAAATCAAGCAGTTAGAGGAGTTTGCGGTTTGGGCAGAAGCATTTGTTAAGCCAGGCAAAAATGCTTTGTACGCACTTAATAAAGAACTTGAGGCGAAGGATGACAAAATCATTCTGAAGTCAGAGGAGAAAATCGAGGAGTTACATGGCGTGCAGCTGATGACTTTTCATGGTAGCAAAGGCCTTGAGTTTCCACATGTTTTCATCTGTCGTGCAGTTGGAAAGATGTCTAATAATAATATTGACAAATTAATTTATAGCCAAAGCTTTGGCTTAGCCCCTGAAATAGCAGACGATGGAAATTTTGAAAAACATACTTCCATAGTTCAACACTACATAGCCGACAAAGAAAATGCCGCCGAACTTGCCGAACATCTACGCCTAATATATGTTGCGCTGACAAGAGCTGAGCGGAGCATCTATATGACCGTTTCTAATCTTAGTTTTTCTAAAGCGCTAGAGTTTATCGAGTCAAACCAGGAGCAGCTTTTAGCGCCAGGTCCGGCACCAAGCTGGCTTATCAAAAATGCAGCCAATCTAAGTCTAATCGCTCTCATCATGCTTGGTATTTCAAGCTATAAGGGGGCGAGCTGGCCTGCGCTTAGTCAGGAAATTACAAGCTTGATTGGGCAGACCAAGGAACCTTCTTCGCCAGAACAAGGGGCAGGGCAAGACCAGAATGAACTGCTTTTTGATGACTATGCTATAGTTTTGCGCGATAGCACGGATATTTTTAAGCCAAGTTCACTTGATGTGTTGAGCGCTGTAGAAGTCGGATCTGAAGACATAAAAGCCTCCCAAGATATGCTGCTTACTATTTACATTGACGAAAATAAAAAGAACCCGGAACATCCATTCTGGCAACTAAGCTATCCCTACCCTGACGCCACACTGCACGGAATAAAATACAGTGTTAGTGAAATCAAAGACAAAGTGTATCAAGATGCATTGGTAGTCGACGAGAGTCAAGACGGGCTAAGCCAGATGCCTATGCAAGACGTAGCTCAAGATGTGACTAGTCTTAGCCAGAGTCTACGGGACGCCACACGTGTGATGCGACCGCTCAAAGAACTGCTTGATGATGCGGGGCACTCCACACAAGAACTGAGTGCTACAGAACGCGGAAGCCTCCAACATAAAATTCTGCGCTATTTACGCCCAGCTGTTTATGCTGGTCTAACTCCTTTAGAAGCTCAAGCTCAATTACAAGAAGATTTGGCATCTCATAAAGAAAACGGGCTCTTAACAGCAGTTGAACTGACGCATCTTGAAGAAATTTCTGCAAGCCTGCTAGCCTTTCTGTGCTCCGATTTAGCTGCGGAAATTGCCCGTTGCGACCAAGATGATCCTGGCACGCTGATTTATCGAGAAATCCCTTTTACTTTAGCTTGGACTGCCAAGGATTTGTTGAAGGGCGAGGGTTTTGCCACGCATGATAAAGTCCTAGTGCAAGGAATCGTGGACCTTTGGTACCGCATTGACGCTCGTACCACCGTAGTAGATTTCAAGAGTGACCGAATCTCAGGCGATGACGCGGAAGTTCTAGCAGAACTGAAGAAGCGCTATGCCACGCAGTTAGCAATCTACGCCCAAGCTGTTGAGCGAGAAAGTGGCGCTCCAGTTGACGCCCAAATCATCTGGCTTTTAAGCAGGGACAAGGCGTATACGCTTGCTTAGGTAGTTGTCACCTTGGGTGCCAAGTTTTCGGGCGGCTGCAATTTTGCCAACGGCTGGATCAACAATTGCGCAATTGCTTGAAAAAATCTTTCAATACCGCAGCACACTCGTCAGCTAATATTCCTCCACTGACCTCGCTGCGATGGTTCAGCACATGTTCGTCAAAATGCCTGCCTTGAGAAAATACGGCTCCAGCTTTTGGATCTAGAGCACCAAAATAAAGTCGCGGAATGCGCGCTTGCTGAATAGCGGCGACACACATGAAGCATGGCTCAAGCGTAACGTAGATACTACAATCCTCTAAGCGCCAACTGCCGAGTCTACGTGCAGCGCTGCGGATGGCCATCATTTCTGCATGTTCGGTAGGGTCTTGCTTTTGCTCTCGGCGATTGTAGCCGCGGGCAATGATACGACCATCTTTTACAATTACACAACCCACAGGAACTTCGCCTTGAGCTGCTGCCTTTTTGGCCCAATATAAAGCCTGCCGCATGTAATATTGGGCAGACCTTTCCTTCATATTATTTGCATCAAAAGTCGACATAAGAACATATCCACACTAAACAAAAAACGACGTCATCACAAATCAAAGTTTTTCAAAGCAATGCCACCGTAGTCGCGGATGCCAACCTTTACGGCAGCATCTTCGCCAAAGACTGCATTCATTTCGCGGATGTATGTATCCGTCAGCGCTTGTGGCACAAAGGCTTGAATAGTACCGGCAAAACCACCACCATGCACACGATTAATCCCGCGTCCATCCAATATCCGTTCAGACACAGCCAAAGCCAGAGCTATCGGTTGTTCCGCATCTCCGTTTGGTGGAGAGATATTTTGTAGGTGCATCCATGAACTTAAACCTGATGCTTTCAATTCAGCGAAGAAAGCAGGGAAGTCACCCTTATCCAAACTAGAAAAAGCGCTTTCTACGCGTTTTTGCTCGTTATAAAAATGCATGGCGCGCAAAATTGAACGATCACTTACATCTTGGTGTAAGCGTGGTAGCGCTGCATAAAAATCAGCTTCCGCGACTTCGCTGAGCACGGTTTTTTCCATAGCTTTCGCCACGGCACGCATCTCAAACGGAATGGATGCATACGCATCTGTCAAATCTGCATGATCCCCACCTGGATGGGTAATAACCAAATCGTAGCCTGCTGCATCAAAATCAACTTTTACTTGTTTTACTTGAGGCTTATTTTTATCGGCAAAATCAATATAGATAAAGCCACCTATGCCGCAACCACATTGATCCATCAAACCTGATGGTTTCCCAAAATAAACATTTTCCGCATACTGCGAAATTTGCGCGCGTTCTAGCCCACTGAGCTGATTGTCGTTATAGAAGTAGTCCATGATCGTCGCTACTAAAATTTCAAAAGCAGCAGATGAGGAGAGCCCGGAGCCTGTCATAACTGAGCTTTCGGTGTAAGCATCAAAGCCCCCAATTTTTAAGCCTAGTTGATCAAAACGTGCAGCTATCCCGCGTAGTAATGAGGCAGAATGCTCTTTTTCATCTTTTTGTACATCGAGTTCACGTAAATCGATAACATCGATTTTGTCGAAGCCTTTCGATTTCAAGCGAATAATCATCTCGTCATTTTTGGCGGCGGCACAAATAATGTCCATTTTTACTGCGGCACACATGACTTTGCCCTGCTGATGGTCTGTGTGATTGCCAATGATTTCGCTACGACCGGGACTGCTAAAAAATTCTACTTCAGCTTTTGTGTCGAAATAATCAAAGAATCGTTCATGTAAGTGAGCGTAGCGTTGACGCTGCGTATTAACGATTTCCTCGTCTGGACCATAAAGTGCAAACAAGGCTTTGTCACTTGGCAATTTTTGTGCGGCATAAGAAGATGAATTATTCCCAACCATCATGGTCCCCCTGGTCCTTCCGTGTCGTATAAAAACACTTTTTCAATTGCTTTTGTTGTTGGCTCACATTATAATGTCGTTTGTTCTATTTGTTCAAGTAAATCGCAGAAACGCTTCTATCAGAGCAGAATCGCTTCTATCAGAAAAGGATATAGATATGGCATTAGTACAAGGCCGCTGTAAAAACTGCGGATCCATCATCAATGTAGATACCGCTAAAGAGGATGCAGTTTGCATGTTCTGTTGGGCGCATACCAGCCCATCGGAAGCACTTGCTATTGAAGCGAATCCAGAGGCGTACGAGTTTCCTAATGAAGAAATGACGCCGCCTTCAGCCGAAGAACAAGCCTTGGCTTTTGGCTCTTTGCCAGGCAGTAATGCCGGAGTAGTAAAGCGTTCGCAACCTGCTATAAAAAAGAATAAAGAGAAAAAACTCACGCCTGCTGAAAAAGTAGCTATGGCTAAAAAAGATGTCTATGAACCTACTGTTCCCAATAAACAAAAAATCATGATGTTGGCCATTGGTCTTGCAATAGTGATTCTAACCGCAGCCATAGTTGTACCGCTTACCCTGTCCAGAAACAGTAAACGTGAAGCTTTGCAAGCGAAGATGTCCAATTTTATTCCGGGACAGAGTTTGCAGGTGCAGAATTACTCTTTCGAAGGGCAGAATAACAGTAAGTTGACGCTCGTTTTGCCAGAAACAATAAGCGAAGCGCAAGTGAGTGAAATTTACAAAAACTTTAAAACCATGCGCGCCGAAGTGTATGAGTTGACTGCCGACGACAGCCAAAGTGATGCACGCATAAAAATATACGCAATGAACGGCCTTCATGAAATGAATGGCAACGGTGAGATAATAAATAATCAATAATGAAAAAAGCAATTATTGCCATGAGCGGTGGGGTGGATAGCTCTGTTGCCGCTTGGCTGATGAAAGAACAAGGCTACGATTGTAGCGGAATAACACTTAAATTATACGAGAATGAAGATATCGGTGAGAGTTGGGAAAAGAGCTGCTGTTCCTTAAGGGATGTGGCTTTTGCCCGAAGTGTAGCCGAGCGCCTTGCCATGCCATTTGAAATTCTTAATTATGGCGATGCGTTTAGAAGCGAAGTGATGGATCGCTTTGTGTCTTCCTACAATCGTGGCGAGACACCAAATCCTTGTATTGACTGCAACCGCTACATTAAATTTGACCGTCTTATTGCTGAGGCAATTGCGCGTGGCGTCGATTATGTGGTAAGTGGCCACTATGCGCAGATTCGTTTTGATGAAGAGAGCGGGCGCTACCGCTTGAGCAAAGCTATCGATGCCAGCAAAGACCAAAGCTATGTGCTCTACGCCTTAAACCAAGAGCAGCTTGCCCATCTACTCCTGCCACTCGGGGGGATGCATAAGACTGAGGTGCGTGCTCTGGCGGAGGAGCATCATTTTGCCAACGCCCATAAACAAGACAGCCAAGATATCTGCTTTGTGATGGATGGCGATTATGCCCGTTTCATTGAGGATTACGCCGGCATAACAAGTGAGCCTGGTGATTTTGTTGATCTAGACGGCAAGGTTCTCGGCCGTCACCGCGGGATCATCCATTACACTATCGGCCAACGTAAAGGCCTTGGCATAGCTGCACCGACCCCTAAATTTGTGCTGGCTATCGATGTTGAAAATAATCGGATTGTGCTAGGCGAAGATGATGATTTGTTTGGCAAAACCCTCACCGCCTGCGACGCCAACTGGATTGCCTTCGAAAAACTCGAAGCACCGATGCGCGCCAAAGCCAAAATCCGCTACCGTCACCAAGAGCAAGACGCATTGGTCGAACCCCTGGAAGACGGACGGTTCAAAGCAACTTTTGACAAAGCCCAACGCGCCATCACCAAAGGACAAGCCGTCGTTTTATACGATGGTGATGAAGTCATTGGTGGCGGCCAGATTTGTGGTGTGGGTTAGGCTTAGCTGTCTAAATCAGAGGCAATTACTCATTCGTGCCATTTTTCAATATAATCTGAAGCATTCAAAGCAGCGATAGATGCGTCACCCGTAGCGGTAACAATCTGTCTCAGATGCTTCACGTTTACGTCGCCTGCAGAATAAATCCCGGCCACATTAGTGTGCATGTCTTTATCAGTAATAACGAAACCTTCTTCGTCGAGCATTCCGGGGAAGTTCACGAAAGAAGTATTGGCATCGAGACCAATCATCGGGAAGACACCGCTGCATTCCACTTCAAGCTCCTGACTCTCGTCTAGGCTGCTAACAAATTTTACGGACTTAACAAGACCATCTTCACCGACAATTTCAACAGGTTTATAATTCTTAATCCATTCGATTTTCGGATTCGCGATCAGGTCAGTCTGTGTCGTTTTTTCGGCGCGTGAAACATCTCTACGCGTAACGATTTTCACTTCTTTGGCAAAACGCGACAAGTAAATCGCATCCTCAAAAGCTGTATTTCCTCCCCCAATCACCACAACCGTTTTGTTGCGGAAGAATGCGCCATCACAGACTGCACAATAGGAAAGTCCAAGTCCGTAATACTCGACTTCACCTGGGATGCCGAGGTGCTTTTCTACGGTACCCGAAGCAATGATGACAGCTTTGCCACGATAAACTTCATCGTCACACACGACCTCTTTCCACGCCCCCAGGTCTTTAATATCCGTTACAGTCGCCATCAGGTGTGTAGCACCAAAAGCAGTGCTGTGCGCAAACATTTGCTCAGCAAGTTGTGGACCAGAAACGGATTCGATTCCAGGCCAGTTTTCAATATTGGGAGTAAGCGTAACCTTGCCTCCCGGTACACCTTTTTCGATCATTAAGACTTTCAATTCGGCGCGGCTCGCATAAATTGCTGCAGTCATCCCCGCAGGACCGCCTCCGACAATAATTACATCATATGTATTTTCCATTCATAACCTCGGTTCTTTTATCGCAATATTTTGCTTCTAATCAATGTTTACAAAAACCTAATAGTTCAGATTTTTTACTAATTGCATCCAACAGTATAAAAGAAATTCTGCTATTTGACAAAATGATTACATTTGCGATAAAACGAACAATCGTTCTTGACAATTGCAGCACGAATTGTAAAATAAAGAAAAACAGAACAAACATTCTTATTTTCGAAATATAGCATTCAGAAATTAAGAGTAAAGTGCAAGTTACATGCATTTGTATAAGAAGGAAATGAGGAAAAATATGCTCAACTTACTATTCGCATTCTATATCCGATGTGTATTGTCAAGGGGAAAGTTGAAACCATGGTGCCATATCTTAAAAAGGGCCCGAGCAATCAATGCAGGGGCCACGAGTTTATACATAAATCGTGATTAATCGCCTGTTCACATCTTGCTTCCCTCGTATATGCGCTATATAATAATGTAGTTAGAGTTCTGAAAAGAGCCATGGAATATCTTCGGTAACAGATCCAGTTTAGCTGTGTCTGCTCAGGCGGCAGAGCAAAGTGATGTGCTTTTTTTCACCTTTGAGCAGATCATGAATATTTACCTCGGTGCCTGTGGGCTTCAAAATGCACTCGGTCTAATCGTACCCGACCGTGACGAGCTCCAAAAATATTTCAAAATGCTGTGATAAATATCGCGGCACTCTTTTCTCCACAATGTTATTATTTTATCAATAAAGGCAAAATTTTTTAAAAATCGAACGTTAAGGAGGTTTTTTATGTTTTCAGAAGAAGTCGCCGCTGTTGCAAAGGTGGCGGAAAACAAAACGGGCTTACTGAAAAAAAACCCAGTGGGATACTTTCTCGCCTCTATGCTGGCGGGTGCCTATGTAGGGTTTGGCATTTTGCTGATTTTCACCATTGGTGGCCTGCTAAACGGCGCACCCCACACTAAAATCATCATGGGCGTATCCTTTGGAATAGCGCTTAGTTTGGTGGTGATTGCGGGCAGTGAACTCTTCACAGGCAACAACTTTGTCATGAGCCTGGGGCTAATGAACAAAACGGTCAAATTGGAGGAAACCATCAAGCTGTGGGTGATCTGCTGGCTGGGCAATTGGGCTGGCTCTGCTTTGCTTGCCCTACTTTTTTGGGGAGCGGGCTACGCAACAGGCGATGTGGGTAGTTTTATTGCAAATGCAGCTGCCGCAAAAATGAGTGTGCCGGTTTTTCCGCTGCTGATGCGAGGAATACTCTGCAATGCACTGGTTTGCCTCGGTGTATGGTGCACCATGAGGTGTAAAAGCGAAAGCGGCAAGCTTATCATGATTTTCTGGTGCCTGTTTGCCTTTATCACCAGTGGTTTTGAACACAGCGTTGCCAACATGACATTGCTCACCATCGGGCTCTTGTCCCCCATGGGAGCGGCAGTAAGCATCAGCGGCTACTTCTACAACCTTCTGGTGGTCACCTTGGGCAATATGTTGGGCGGCATTTTACTGGTTGCGCTGCCTTATCAGATTATCGCAAAGCGAAAGGATGTGAAATAATGGGATATCGTTTTTCTAAAGATGGACTGAACCAGGTATTTGTGGAACTCGGAAAAAAATATCGGCTGTTCGCTCCAAAGTGTTTCCCAGGACAGGGGGAGTTTTCTGATACCGACTCCATCCGTTATGGAGAGATCACCTCTGTGGAAGAATTGGAGCTGTCGAGAAAAAGCAGTCATACATTTAAAGAGGTGCTACTGCCAATCTCCGAAACATTGTTTTTCTTCACAGAGGACAGTGTCAAAGAGGCAGACCCGCCAACAAAAGATGCAATTATCTTTCTACGCAGCTGCGATCTCCACGCCCTGCGCCGACAGGATGAGATTTATCTGAATAACGGCACAGAAGATTACTACTATAGGCGCTTGCGGGAGAAAATCAAAGTCATACTGATTGGCTGTCCCACAGCCTTTGAGAATTGCTTCTGTGTAGATATGGGAACGAATGTTTCCGAAAACTACGACGCAAGTCTAGACCTTCGGGATGGAAAGTATGAAATGGACTGTAGCGAGCCTCGTTGGGATGCGTGCTTTACAAAAAACGCCGAAGAAGCGCTGGATGTTCGACCCGCTTATGTGAAGGACACACCGGTACGAGTCAATATTCCAGAACATCTCACTGCATCTGTGGCGAAGAGCAACATGTGGGATGAGTACGATGCACGGTGTATTGCTTGCGGCCGGTGCAATTTTAGTTGTCCCACATGCACCTGCTACACTATGCAAGATATTTTTTATACCGATAACGGCAAGGCTGGAGAGCGGCGCAGAGTATGGGCCTCCTGCATGGTGGACGGTTTCACCAATGTGGCGGGTGGCGGATCTTATCGTCAAAAGCATGGCCAGCGGATGCGCTTTAAGGTACTGCACAAGGTACTGGATTACAAACAGCGCTTCGGCTATCACATGTGCGTGGGATGCGGTCGATGTGATGATGTTTGCCCGGAGTATATAAGCTTTTCCCACGCGGTAAACAAACTGGCGGATGCCATGAAGGAGGTGGAAGCGAAATGATAGTGAACGAATATGTTCCTTTTGCATCCCAAGTGCTTAGTGTGTACAAGCACACTGAAATTGAGTATACCTTTCGCATGTCTTATGAAGGTGCTGTAAAGCCCGGTCAGTTTTTTGAGGTATCTCTACCTAAGTATGGCGAGGCTCCTATCTCGGTTTCCGGTATCGGTGAAGGCTTTGTGGAATTGACGATCCGCCGAGTAGGTAAGGTGACCGATGAAATCTTCGAACATTATGAGGGAGACAAGCTGTTTATCCGTGGCCCCTACGGAAATGGATTTGACGTAGAAACATTCAAAGGCAAGGAACTGGTAGTGGTGGCGGGTGGCACCGGGCTTTCTCCGGTACGAGGTGTAGTAGATTATTTTGCTTCACACCCCAAGGAAGTTCAAAGCCTCGCATTGGTAGCTGGCTTTAAAACACCGGGAGATATTTTATTTCTTGAGGATATCGGTCGGTGGAAGCAAACCGCTGATGTAATTCTCACTGTGGATTGTGGTGAAGCAGATTTTGCTTGCCAGGTTGGCCTTGTCACCGAACACTTGCCCAAATTAAAACTTCAGGATGGCGCCACTGCCGCCGCTATTGTCGTGGGCCCGCCCGCAATGATGCGTTTTGCCTGCCTTGGTTTGCTGGATCTGGGATTTGCTGAGGAAAATATCTGGATCAGCCAAGAACGCAAGATGTGCTGTGGCATTGGTAAATGCGGACACTGCAAAATAAATGATGTCTATGTCTGCGTGGACGGACCGGTGTTCAACTATACCAAAGGGAAAACCCTGGTGGATTAGGAGGAAGGAAAAATGAGCATGGATCTCAACACAAAAACGCTGAAAAAGAACGCCTTCCGCGTCACCAAGGTGCGGAATAAAACGGCCAGCCGTATTCGAGTACCGGGCGGACACTTGGATGCAAATTTGCTGAAGGAAATTGGTGCCATCGCCCAAGAATACGGCAACGGAACAGTGCATATCACCTCTCGCCAAGGCTTTGAAGTGCCAGGTATCGACTACGCGGATATGCCCGAGGTAAATCAAAGACTCCAGCCCATCATTGAGAGTCTGGGCATCAATCAAACTGCTCCCAACACTGGCTACCCCGCCGCAGGGACTCGCAATGTCACCGCCTGCATTGGCAACAAGGTTTGCCCCTACGCCTGTTATGACACATCTTCCTTTGCAAAACGCATCGAACAGGCTATTTTTCCCAACGACCTGCACTTCAAGGTGGCTCTCACCGGCTGCCCCAATGACTGCGCCAAGGTGCGAATGCACGATTTTGGCATTATGGGCATGACCCGACCGGAGCTGGATAAAAATCGCTGTGTTTCTTGCGGGGCATGCGAGAAATACTGTCGAAAAAAATCGGTACAGGCCATTGAAATGGTCAATGAGCGCCCTCAGCGCAATGAGGAAAAATGTATCGGTTGTGGTGAATGTGTGATCAACTGCCCTATGCGTGCCTGGACACGTGGTGAAGGTTCTGATAAGCGCTATCGTCTGACACTGTTTGGTCGCACCGGCAAGCGCAATCCCCGATTAGGTGAGGATTTCATCAAGGGGGTCGATGAGGAGAGTATCGTAAAAATCATTCTCAACACCTATGATTATGTGAAGCAGTACATCGACAAGGACGCTCCCGGCGGCAAAGAGCATATTGGATATATCGTGGATCGCACCGGCTTTGAGGAGTACAAAAAGTGGGCGCTCAAGGACGTCTCACTGCCGCCCGAGGCGGTGGTGTATGGTCCAATCTACTGGAAGGGGCCTAAGTACGCCGAGATGCTTCTGTGATGAAATCGGGTAAAATAGTTGCAGTATTGTTGTCGGCGACACTGCTGATGACAAGTTTTTTTGGATGTGGCCAGAAATTGCAAAACATCTCACTTGGAGAGGAGCCACCTCAGCGGGTGGTGGCGCTCTCCTCCTCGCTGGCGGAAATCTGGCTGTTGGCGGGAGGACATCTCGTTGGCACCACCAGTGACACCGTGGAGCGGGAGTTTTCAGAACTCCCCAAGGATATCACAGTAGTGGGTACGGTGAAGGAGCCGGGATTGGAGGCCATTTTAGATTTGCGTCCGGATTTCGTCATCCTAAGTGCCGACCTTGCCGGGCACCTGGCGCTGGGGCAGGCATTGACCAATGGGAACATTCCTCATATATACATTCATGTAGAGACTTTTCCTGACTATTACGACACGCTGGAGTTCTTTTGCTCTATGACAGGAAACACTGAGCTTTTCGAGCAAAACGGTGAGGCGGTTAAGGAACATATCGACCGCCTGCTAGCGGAGTATGAACCACCCTCCATCGCTGCCAGCTACCTGCTGTTACGGGTACATTCCTCAGGTGGCAAGGTCATTGCGCAGGATCATGTGGCCTGCGACATTCTAGGTGATTTGGGAGCGATCAATATCGCCGCTCAAAACCAAAGTCTGCTCAGTGATTTAAGCCTGGAGGTTATACTGGAGCAGGACCCTGATTTTATTTTTGTTGTAACTATGGGGGAAGAAGCGGTTGCCCTACAAACACTGGAGCAGATATTTGCGGTGCAGCCTGCCTGGCAAAAGCTAAGCGCGGTGGGTCAACAACGGGTTCACATACTACCCAAAGCACTATTCCACTATAAGCCCAATGTGAAATGGGGAGAGGCCTATGAGACGCTTATCCAACTGCTTACAGCGTAAAAATCAAGGAAGCAGCTTGCTTTGGCTAGGAGGCGGCATCTTAACGGTGCTGGTGCTGTTTCTCAGCCTGGCGATAGGAGCCGGAACAGTACCCACTACTGACCTTTTGCGTGCGCTTTTTTCACCCGGCACCGATTCTCATGCAGCAAATATTCTCTATCTGGTGCGCCTGCCCCGAATGCTGGCCTGTGTGCTGTGCGGTGGATCGCTGGCCGTTAGTGGACTGCTCATCCAAACGGTGTTGCATACGCCCCTGGCCAGTCCAGGCATCATCGGGGTGAACGCGGGTTCGGGCTTTGCGGTAGTGCTGGTCTCCTTCTTGTTTCCAGCGGCATTGATCCCCCGTATTATGGCAGCTTTTTGCGGAGCCTTGGCTGCAGTGCTGCTGGTGTATGGCCTGGCTCGTAAAACGAGTGCGTCCAAACTGACCATCGTTTTGGCGGGGGTGGCGGTGTCCAGTCTCCTGTCTGCCTTCAGCGACACTCTCATTACCATCCATCCTGCCGCCGTAATGGACAAGGCCGCCTTTTCCATGGGAGGATTTTCTGGCATAGGGCTACCGCAGGTGTTGCCCACGACACCAATAATACTTTGCTCAGTAGTGGCCGCAATGTTGATGGCAAGGCAGCTGGAAATCCTCACTATGGGGGACGAGGTGGCCGCTTCATTGGGAGTGCAGGTGGGCGCCATACGTTTTTGGACGCTGTTCTTCTCCGCACTGTTGGCCGCCTGCGCTGTCAGTGTCGGCGGACTAATCGGCTTCGTGGGTCTCATCGCGCCCCACATCGCGCGGCTGCTGTTTAGGGCCAGCTTTCCAAAGCTGATTGGATTTTCCTTTTGGCTTGGAAGCCTGCTCATGTTGGTGTGCGATTTGGTTGCCCGCACCCTCTTTCGCCCCTTTGAAGTGCCGACCGGCATTGTATTGGCCTTTGTGGGTACGCCCTTCTTTCTTTTTCTCCTGTTGACAAAAAGGAGGGAGCGAGTGTGATGCGCATACAAAACGCCTCTGTGTGCTTTGATGGAAAAATGGCATTGGATAATATCTCATTGGACATTCAGCCCGGCGAATTAATTGCGCTGATCGGCCCCAACGGAAGCGGAAAGTCCACTTTACTCAAGGCGCTTTCAGGGCAGTTGCCGCTGCGTAATGGAACGCTGTTGTTAGACGGCAGACGGGTCGACGCTCTTGCTCCAAGAGAGCGGGCGGCGTGCATTGCTTACTTTCCCCAGCATCGGCCTGTTCCCGATATGGATGTTTCCACCCTTGTGTCTCACGGTCGTTTCCCCTACCTTGGGTTTGGAAGGGTGATGAGCGAGCGAGATGAAGAATTGATCCAATCGGCGCTTACACGGGCCAATTTGCTGGGACTGGCTCACCGGCCGTTGGCCTCTCTTTCCGGCGGGGAACGGCAGCGTGCCTATCTTGCCATGCTGATGGCCCAGGATTCCGACATCCTACTGCTGGACGAACCAGCGACCTTTCTGGACATTTCTCACCAGCTGGAGGTACTCACCATTCTGCGCGACTTGAACAAACTGGGAAAAACTGTTGTGTTTGCCGCTCACGACTTGCCCGGCACCTTTGACTGCGCCCGGCGTATTTTGTTGTTACAGGATGGTCGGATTGTCTGCGACGGACCGCCGCATCAATTGATGGAAAGCTCGGTTCTATCAAAGATATTCGGCGTAAACATCACAAGGGCAACACACCAAGATGCATTGTTTTCTTATGAGCTGTCTAAGTGAATGGAAACGCACACGCTAGCAATGTTTAAAGCAGATATCAAACGCAGAATCGAGGGTGATTTATGAATAAAATGACAGGGAGATCACTATATTCCATTGGTGAAGCATATAGCATTTTATATAATGGTATTCGCAGTATGCGGTACATGAAAGCGTCTTTGGCAAATGGCACGGTCACTGAGCAATTCAAGGAAAGAACCATGTTGGCTGTCACCGAAGTAAATGCCTGTCCCATGTGTTCCTATGCGCATACAAAAATGGCGTTAGAATCAGATATGACCAAGGATGAGATCAACGCTATGCTTGTGGGCACCTTAGATGATACTCCACCAGATGAGCTTCCCGGCGTACTATTCGCACAACACTATGCTGATATGCGTGCAAAGCCTTCTAAATCAAGTTGGCAGCGGCTTTTACAGGATTATGGCAAAGACAAAGCTAATGGCATCCTCGGCGTGACACGAACCATCATGTTGGGCAATGCCTATGGTATTGTGATTGGCTCGATCAAAGGACGCTTCAAAGGAGAGCCAGACAAACGAAGTAGTCTGGTATATGAACTGGGCATGTTGCTTACCTTGCCGCCTTTCATGCTTATTGCTTTTTTGCATGTAGGGATAGCTAGGCTTCTCCGTATGCCACTCATTTCGTTTGAGTCCAAAACTAACGGAACTGTTCTCTAATATCGGCTGGATTCTGCTATCACTCATGCCACTTGTATCACTCTGCTTGGTGATAGCAGGGACACGAGTGATAGCAGTTTTCCGTCATCGCTACAAATTATGCCGTCATTTGCCGAGGCGCAATTTTCAGCCCCACCACCACATTGCCAACAGTGCCAGAGCGTCGAACATCGAAACGGCGGCGCAGTTCCCCAACGAAGTTTTTGCTGTTCAGTGGGCGGTAGCCGTTATCTTTTGCCCACAGCATATAAGCCGCATACAACTCGCTGGTCGCAACTCTGATTCCTTCTTGCGGCATAGTGCTTTCCTCGATAAACATTCCAAATATATCCGCCTCAGAGCGATAAGCCGATATGGCAGAGAGAACCCGTGGCGGTAAAACCAATCCCTCAGCTTGCAGCAGGTGATACCCTTCAATCAGCCAGTTCAGAATGCCGCTCATATTTTTTTGCTTGCGAAATAACTTTTTCAAGCCAGTATCCTGCTCGCCCTCAGTGAAATGACGGTCAAAAGGAATCAGCTTGACCCTTCCGGAAGAAAAAACGGTGTCGTCAGCGGCACGCGGGAGATGATTGGTGTTAATAAAGATTTTACCCTCGGGCCGGAACTCCACCGGGTTCTCATTGAGGTAACGAGCCGTATAGGTGTCACCGCCGGTGAGCTGCTTGATAAGGGCAATGTTTAGTTCCATAGCCTTCTCCGGCTCCGGGACGTTGATAAGCCGTGCGCCTTTCAGTCTGGCGATGTCCGGCGAGGCGGCGCTGCCGTCCGATGGGCGGCGGGATAGAGACTGCGGCTGTGCTGTTTTGGCGTAATCACCCAGGATGTGCGCCACGGTCTCAGTGAGGGTAGACTTGCCATTGCGCGTAGTGCTGCCGTAGAGTATGAAAAAACATTCCAGAGAGGTGTCACCGGACAAGCAATAACCCAATGCCTTTTGCAGAAACTTTGCCGCATCCGCATCTCCGCACATGATCTCATTAATGAACATATCCCAACGTTCACAAGCGGCATCCTCTACAAATTTTGCCCTCGCCATTTTTGTGATATAGTCAGCTGGAGAGTGTGGACGCAGCGCCATCTCCCCCAAGTCAAAAGTACCGTTTTGGCAGTTGAACAGCATGCGGTCATGGTCGAAAGCATTTAAGCTCTTGGGGGCAATAGAGCGGGCATCCGAAAGCAGGCTCTCTCGCCGTCTCCTGCTGTGGAACCCAGCCACATATTTGATGAATAGCTTGCTTTCATCTGACCCATCATCCTTCGCCTCCGCATAAGCGATGAGTGCCTGAGCGAAATCTTTGCACAGTTCCATGGCGTACAGGCTGCCATCATCCTTTTTCCAGAACCGCCCTCGGTATATGTACCATGCCTTTGCCTCGATAACATAGCAGATGATATTGTGATGCAGGTCATAAAATAACCGTGCCATGCCAATATCATTGTGAGGGTAATCCGGGTTGTCTACAAGCTTCTTTTCGCCAAATAAGATCATATAGTCCATCACTTCGTCTCCTCCCGTGCCTGTGTTTTTTCCATCTTCTGTTCTGAAATAAATGTGCGCAGCTTGTTCGGAATGGAGCGGATCGCCCGAATATAATCTTTGACCTCATCCCAAAGACTGTTGTAGTTGGTTTTCCATGAATCACGCTCACGCTGCAATGTTTTTACCTGCGACTGTACATCTTTTACCTTGGCATCAAGCAACACACACCGCTTAGCCATAGTGGAAACCGTGTCCCAATCCGCATTGGCCACGATTTTGTTATTGCCAGATTTACCCGGTCTCGCCATTTTGTCAATCTCGCCCTGCGATGCGGAAATGCCGGAGCGCACCTTGGTAGCCTCCACAAGAAAATCAACCTCTGCTTTTTTCTTTTCTGCCTGCGCGTCCAACTCACCCAATCGCAATGTGTCCTGCTGAATCTTGTAGTCCAGCACCTCCAGATGCTCAGCGGTAGAACCACGCTCCCCGCGAGTGAACCCATCAAAGCCAGCAGTGCGCATGCCGTCATGGAATCTGTCCTGAAGCAGCGAGTACGAGTTAATCCAGTGGCCCTTGCCATCTTTGAACCTCGGCCACTTTTTGGAATGAGAAATCTGCGGAATGACCTCTTTTACTGTGCCTACCAGTGCCGGGTCTTTGCAACGCTTCGACCATAAAACCTGCTTCTCCACCACCGGCACATAGACTACATGCAGATGATAATGATACACATCCCGGCCAAGCTGCTGTGACAGCGCGGTATTTTTTTCATCGGCATGCATCACGGCGGAAAGAATATACTCCTCGCCGCCGACCTCCTCCACGGCAAGGCGATAGGCTGCCTCGTAGAACTTTTTCGCAAAATCATAGCCGCCATTTTCCTCAAAGTAGACAGTGTTCACATCGAACACCAGCTCATCGAAAACCTTGGCATCTGCTTTCAAGCCGCGCCTCACGATGACCTTTTCCTCCAGCAGCCGGTTAAAGGTTTGCTCATAAGTTTCGAGCTGGCCATCTGGCAAGAAGTTTTGCCGGAAATGTACATTAAAGTTTGCGCGCTCCGGCACGATGTCGGCGTTGTAATAGGATTCATTTTTTCGCTCGTTGTGCCGTTCTCGCACGCCGATTGAACTTGCGGTATATGCTGCATTGCGCACTACCGTGAAATGAGATTTTTCTGCCACAGTTTCCCTCCTGTTCGATGTAATTTATTCGTGCCATGTGTTGCATATTTCGTGCAAATGGCATATAATATAGTTACCAGCACGAAAGGAGATGATTGCATGGCTGGCCCTACCACCAATATCAGTATTCGCATGGATGCGGATTTGAAAGCACAGGCTGACACGCTGTTCACAGAACTCGGTATGAACATATCCACCGCCTTTAATATTTTTGTGCGCCAATCGCTCCGTGAGGGTAAGATTCCTTTTGATATTTCTCTGAATCAGCCCAACAAAGAAACGATGGCCGCGATGCTTGAGGCGGAGAGCATAGGGAAAGACCCGTCTGTAAAAGGCTACACCGACTTGGATGAGTTGTTCTCTG
>CAZNNL010000004.1:0-54369 GCA_964574395.1 uncultured Oscillospiraceae bacterium
CTTTCTGATTAAGTTGATTGAGCAACAAAACGAGTAGGAAAAGCACGCCCCTGATTAAGTTGAGGTAATTCGCAGGCGCGCCAAAGTTGATGGCCAGCGCGACTAGGGCTTTATAAATAATTGAACCGAAAATGACCATGGTTGTAGCCTTCAAGAAACTTAGGCGTTTGAAAACCACAATACCAATAATGACCGAGGCGAGGCTCAGAACCATCATGCCGGTACCGGTGCTTACTTCGAAAAAGCGTTGTTGTTGTGATAATACTGCGCCAGATAGGGCGACCAAGCCATTTGCCATCGAAAGCCCCATAATCTTGACGTTACCAGGCGAAATACCGACGGCGACCACTACTTGGGGATTATCCCCAACAGCACGTAGCAACATCCCGCGTTTAGTGCGCAAGAACCAATCTAGTAGGATCTTAGCAAAAATGACAATAATCGCTGCAATAAAAACAATTCTTAAATTGTAGCGTTGGCTTTCTGGAATTAGCGTAGCAGGGAAGGTGTTGAAAACAGTCGCTTTATCAAAGAATGGTTGATTCGATTTTCCTACGATGATGAGATTAATCGAGAACATAACCGTCATGACAAGAATACCTGAAAACAAACCTGAGATTTTCATGTAAACATGCAAAATACCCGTTACTAATCCTGCGATGCAACCTGCCAATAGTGCGATGAGAAGAGCCAGCCATGGATTAACTCCCTGCATAATCATCACGGTACTGACTGCCGCACCCAATGGAAATGTTCCATCAACAGAAAGGTCGGGAAAATTCAGAATCCGATAACTGATGTAGACACCCAAGACCATAATCCCATAAATGAGACCTTGTTCTAGGATGTCTATAAATAGGGAGAGATAAATATCCATTTCATTTGTCCTTTAATCGTTTGGCAAAAATAAGGGATAAGAGCAAAACCTGAGTTTTGCTCTTATCTTAACATCCAACCCATGTTTAGGGCGCAGCATCAACAAGGCTGTCTTTATATTTATCTGGAAGGGTTAGTCCTAGGGTTTCTACGACCTTGCTATTGTAGAATGGTGCAGCTTCTTTGATGGCGCTGACGGGGATAGCTTCTGGTGCAGTACCGTTAAGGATGTCCGCAGCCATTTCGCCAGTCTGCGCGCCTAGATTGGTGTAGTCGATGCCCATGGCAGCTGTGCAACCATTTGTTACTTGTTCTTCTTCAGAGCCAAAGTAAGGAATGTTTTTAGCGTTTGTTTTGCTTAAAACCGTTTGTAAGTTTTGAACAACTAGGTTGTCAGTCAGATTTGTGAAAGTATCTACTTTTGATGAGAGACTTTCTGCAGCAGCAGGTACATCGCCAGCAGCATTTATGCCCTGAGTTACGATTTCAAAACCTTGCGCAGGAGCCTCTTTTTGGTAAGTCTCAATGGCAGAAGTTGAATTGGGTTCAGCCAGGTTATAAAGGATACCTACTGTTTTAGCTTCAGGTAAGAATGCACGTATTAATTCTAGTTGTAGTGATACTGGCAAAACGTCTGAGGTTCCGGTAACACCTTTTTTATTCGAGCCGTCTTCATTCTGAAGTTCCGCAGCAACTGGATCAGATACAGCATTGAAAATTACAGGAATGCCTTTGTCCTTGGCAGCATTGTAAGCGGACTGTGCTGCTGGTGTTGCTATACCCATGATGAGGTCATACTTTTTACTGACAAAGCTTGATGTAACTTGGTTTACGATGTCCATATTGGCTTGTCCCACTTGATAGTCGACTTCAATGTTTTTGCCAACTTCAAAGCCTTTAGCAGCCAGACCTTCCAAGAAGCCGTTGTAGCAGTTTTCCAGTGATGGATGGTCTGCAAATTGGATAACACCAATTTTGAAAGTCTTTTCGCCGGAAGCTGCGGAACCACCGAAGGCCATAAGACCTAAAGCAAGTGTAGCTGCGATGCCAATACTTAAAATACGTTTCACTAAATTTCTCATTTTCTTTCTCCTTTGACTTGAGTTTTGGGCTTTTCGACATAAAAAAAGCGCCTGTCCTAAACAAGGGACAAGAGCTACTCCTGCGGTACCACCCAAATTAATCGTTGCCGATTCACTTTACCTGTTCTTACAAACAGTTCTCATATAACGGTGAGTCACCGTCCGGAACTACTAGTCTGGCTAGCCCTAACGTTCATCCGGCCCTCACAAGTCCATTCACTCAATCCATCTGCTTGTCTTACACCAACCGACAAGTCTCTGGAACAGGAAAGTTTGAGTTACTACTCTTGCTCTTAGGTTTGTAGACATCATATGTTTCTAAAAAACGGAAGTCAAGTGACAAAAAGTTTAGATTTTTTAATAAATTTGTATATTTGCTTTGGTTTAACAAAAGTATTGCACAAGCTAGCATCGAGCCCAACAGGTATAATGGCTATAGCAGAGCAGTTTAATGCATTGAATCGAGGTCAATTTGTTTAGAAAGTATAATTTTCGGCTATTTATTACTTTTTTGTTTTTCAGTAGCTTAATTATTGTGGCAATATCTGGCTTTGTTATGTACGGGCTTAATAATGCCTTAACTTCGACTGTACAGAAAGAAGTTTCTAACTCCATTGATAACGTTGCTTTAGCTTTAGAAGACATGATTTACAATTCACAAGTTACATTGGAAGAACTGTCTCAAGACATTGATGTCAAAGAATTTTTAGATGGGGACGAAGAAGATGAACAATATGCTCTCATTCGCAAACTTTATTTAACGAGTGTGGCAAGTCGGGGACAAGTTAATCTGCATATCATTCGTCGTTCAGATGGGCATGGTATATCGACGGCCACCATACCAACAGCATACAAACAAAAAAACTATCAAGACTGGGGCGTTTTTTTGGAAGCAAATCAGCGTGAAATCAGTGTCGTGCGCACCAGCGATCGTACCTTGGGCATGGATAACGATATCATACTCACCTTGGTCAAAGCCGTTCGTAACAATACGGAAGAAGTGGCTGGTTATGTTGTGCTTAACTTGATGCGTGTCGGTTTTGAAAAAATATCTGCCAGTAATCTAGGGCTTTACCACACGGACTTGCTCATTGTAGATCGTTTTAATGTGGTTGCTTTTAGTACCCTCGGTCAAAGTTTTGAAGGCTTAGGAAAACTTGAGGAGCCCGCAGCTGTAAATGCAGCTTGGGATGCCACTAACAACTCGGGTTTGTTGATGGATATTGGCTCAGCCTATAAGAAAACAAAGTTTGGTTTTTTGGTTATAGGAAAAATTGCTGTTGAGAATTTAGCCAACACGAGTCAAATTGTGAGAGAAGCGGCTTTACCTGTATTACTATTAACCGTATTCTTGAGTTTCCTACTGGCTGCGCTTCTAGCACGTCAAATCTCTAGACCTGTACAGAAACTAAAACAATCGATGGTTGAAGTACAGTCCGGAAAACTAGATGCTAGAGTTCAATAATCGTTGGTGTTAATCCTGCGGATTATAGAAAAGCCTATGAACTATCAGATGGGCATGTGCTGAGGAAATTCCAAAGTTACATGTCTATTGAGTAATCTGATTTTCTGCGTAACGCTAATTTATTGACTAAGTCTTACATCTTGGAATTTATAATAAATATTATGCGGACAGGCCAGAAAAGAATGCTTTTTATTAAAGCCTAGGGCTTCCCCGTTTATATCAGTGCATTGACCGCCAGCTTCTTTAACAATTAAAGATGCAGCAGCATAGTCCCATGGTGATAGCTCAAAATCGAAATACATGATGTTTCTATTAGCAGCCACATAACAAATAGAGATGGCAGCTGATCCCAGGCGGTGGGTGTCCAAGGCGTGATAGGACAATTTCTCTGCAAGTGCGAATGCCTGGTGGCGGTGTTGTTCATTGTATGGCGAAGAACCAAAATCAACAATTCCGAATTTCAAATCACGTTCTTTTACAGCTAAAGGTGTCTCGTTGAGCCAAGCTCCCTTTGACTTTTCAGCTGTAAACATTTCCTTTGTATAAGGGTTATAGACCACGGCCAGTTGCACTTCATCTTTGAGTAGAAGTGCAACTGAAATGGCGCTGATTTTATAATCACAGATAAAATTACTTGTCCCATCAATCGGGTCGATGATGAATAGCCAATCAGCTTGCGAAATTTGTTCGCTGCCATCATCTTCTTCTGAAAGAAAACCAGCCTCAGGGAATGCCTCAGCGAGATGCGTGTGTAAGTATCTTTGCACGCGCAAGTCATATTCTGTTACAAAATTACCCGGACCATCTTTTTCGATAGGTTTGATATCTTGACGATCGATCATGATTTCGCCGGCTTCTCTGACAATATCTGTGATTTTTCTTAACATATAGGCTCCGTTTAGCCGATGACGCTTTTGCCACCAGACAATTTATTAAATAGGACCAAACAAAGTATGGTCGATACCGTTAGTATTGTAGCTAAAGCCGCTGCATTTCCAAAGGCATCGTTGTTTACGGCATTGAAAATGGAGACAGAAATAGTACTTGTTTTTCCAGTATACAATATCAAAGTGGAACTTAGTTCATTGATGATGCTAATGAAACTTAAAACTGCACCTGACATCAAACCAGGTAGGATAAGGAAGAGTGTGGTTTTGAAGAACGTCTTCATCGGCGGTACACCCAAGCTGATAGAGGCCTCCTCCACACTGTTGTCAATTTGATAGAGAATTCCGATAGTAGAACGCATCGTATAGGGTAACTTACGAATGGAGTAGGAGATAATTAATATCCACATCGTTCCGGTTAAGACGAGTGGCCCTGTATTAAATGCAACGACCAAGCAGATACCAAGAACAGCTCCCGGGATTACATAGGGGAACATCAATATCATGTCTAAATAGGACGTAAGCTTACTTCTTTTTCTGACGATTAAATAGGAACCAATCAAACCAATAAGGACAATCACAATGATAGAAATAACGCCATATAGGAAAGTATTCGTGATGTTGTGTGAAAGTTTGGACAATATGTTTCGATAACTATCCAGACTAAAGCCGCTTACAAACAACGGGCCTCTCGTTTTCATGAACGACATTACCACAACCGTAATTTGGGGGAGTATGGCGAGGAAGGCAACAAATAGCACTGTGCAGGAGGCAAGCAGTTTTTTGCCAAAACTCAAGTCTTGTTTAGCAGGAGGTCTAAGTGCCGACATATTGTAGCTTTTTCTGTCAACGATGCTTTTCTGGAACCACAAGACCAAGAGCGCCATGATTGTGATTATTACACTGAGCGCACTGGCAAAATTCGTGTTAGTTCCAACTTCGTTTAGAAATTGTTTGTATATTACTACTGGCAAAACGTCATACCCTTCACCGATTAAACGTGGAGTACCAAAGTCAGCCAATGCGGTCATAAAAACCATCAATGAGCTAGACAGGATGGTTGGCAAAATCACTGGGAAAGTCACCTTGAAAAGCCTACGTATGCCTGAGATGCCTAGGCTTTCGCTTGCTTCTTCGAGCGATGAGTCAATGCTGCTTAATGCCCCAGAAACATAGAGATAAACCAAGGGGAAAAGCTTCAGTGTAAAGACTAAGAGTATGCCTTTAAAACCATAGATTGAACCAATTTCAATGCCGATGGATGAGAGCAATTTAGTGATGAAACCACTGCGACCAAGTAGAAGAATCCATGAATATGCCCCAATAAATGGAGGGGAGAGCATGGAAAGAACGATCATAATGTTGATGGTCTTTTTAGCATAGAGGTTAAAGCGTGTACTGATGTAGGCAAGGGGAACACCCAAAGCGGTCGCTAAAATTGTTGTAAAGAAACAGATTTTTAAGCTGTTGAGCAAGGCGTTCATATAATATTTTTTCTGGAAGAAACTTAAGTAGTGTTCTAATGTGAATGTGCCTGTTTTGCCATCAAGAAAACTTTGAAAGAATAGTTTGCCAAATGGATAGACGATAAAAATACAGGAAAGCAATAATAATACTGCTATACTTACAGTCCAAAAATTAAGTTTATTAATTAGTTTGTTTCCAAAAGAGTCTTCACGGGTCATCTCAAATACCTCCGTTTCAATCATTAAACTAGCATCAGAGAGCGTGTCGTCTCTTTGTCAAAAACTGTGATTTTTTCGCTGCGTAAACGAATACTGACGCGATCACCTATTCTGTGCGTACGGTTCATATTATCCATGTACTCGTTGACTTCAATGAGAGGCCCGTTATCGACCTGCACTTCGTATGTTACGAAATCGCCAAGAAAAGTCGATAGTACGATAGTACCTAAGAGCTCGTTGTCGCTCACTTCTCCAATAAAGGCATATTCTGGGCGGACAGAGACTAATACTTCCCCTGCGAAGTCTGCTTGGATTGGCAAAGTTAAAGCCTTTTGTCCAAGAATTTCTACTGCGCCAGCTTGGGCTTTTCCTTCAAGGAAAGCAGAGGTGCCTATGAAGTTAGCAACAAACATGTTGCTTGGGTTAGTATATATGGCTTCCGGTTCGCCAATTTGCTCGACTATACCTTTGTTCATAACGGCGATTCTATCTGAAATGGCTAACGCTTCTTCTTGGTCATGCGTTACATAGATTGTCGTGATGTTCAGATTCTTTTGTAGTTTTTTAATGCTTGAACGCATCTGTACGCGTAACTTAGCATCCAAGTTGCTGAGCGGTTCATCCATGAGAAGCACACTTGGGTGGATGACGATTGCTCTAGCAAGTGCGACTCTTTGTTGTTGTCCACCAGAGAGTTGGGACGGTCTACGGCTTGCATATTCTTCAATTTGCATGAGTTGCATAGCTTCAAGGACACGGTCTTTAGCTTCTTGACCTTTGATGTTTCGAGCTTGAAGTCCATAGGCTACATTTTCTTCAACGGTTAGATGAGGAAAAATAGCGTAGTTTTGGAAAACCATGCCAATGTTTCTTTTGTGTGCAGGTAAATTATTGATGACCTTTTCATTGAATTTTATTACCCCAGCTTCAATGGAGTTAAAGCCAGCAATCATGCGAAGAAGTGTGGTCTTTCCACAACCTGAAGGTCCTAAGAGCGTAAAAAACTCCCCTTCTTTGATATCCAAGCTAATATCATTTACGGCTTTAAAATCGCCATACTTTTTAACAACATTTTCGATTTTTACAGATTGGCTCATCTTGCATCCCCTTATGTATTGAGAAGTATTATTTATAAAGTGAGCGGCAATGCTAATCGCCGCTCTAAACTGTCTTTTATGGCTTAATTGCTAGGCTTATTGTGTAACGAAACTCATCCATTTCTCTTTAAATTCTTGCTCATGGTCGGCAACCCAAGCCATGTCATAATCTACGAGCGGGACTTTGTCGAAACTAGTCATGGTCGTAGGATCTTCAACGTCTTTTCTAACCGTTCTGCGTAGAAGTCCACCGAGCTGGGTTTGGACTTGTTTGCTCAGAATAAAGTCAATGAATTTCTGAGCACTGTCCAAGTTGCGCGCACCATTGATGATGCCAACGCCGCTAGGACTGACGGTTGTACCTTCTTCAGGGTAGACGATAGCCAGGTCAGCGCCTGATTCTACATAGCGGAGTGCGCCTTCTTCGTATGTCATGCCGATGAGATATTCACCGTCTGAGACGCCTTTGAAAGTGCCTGATGAACTGGAGATGATTTTGCCATCCAAATTATTTACTAAGTTTTCAACAAATTCGTAACCTTTTCCGTCATCTTTCCCGTATGCCATGATAATAGCCATGATGGTGGCAAAACTGGACGAAGAAGAAGTAGGATCAGCACAAGCAATTTTGCCTTTCCATTTTTCGTCTAACAGGTCTTCCCATTTAGTGGGTGCTTCCGCTTCGCTGACGAGCTTCGTGTTGTAAATCATGACCATCGGTCCGATGTCAAAGCCATAGAAAAGTTGATCTTTTCCAATCGCAATCTCTTTAAGCGAATCCAATTCTTTGCTTGTGTAGGGCTGTAGCATGTCACGGTTTGCGTTGTAGGTATCAACCACTCCACCCCAAATGACGTCAGCTTGTGGATTATCCGCTTCAGCTTTAACTTTGGCAAAAAGGTCACTCGTACCACCTTGAACCAACTCTACTTTTATACCACTTGTTTGTTGGAACTCCTCGATAATGGGATCTGCCCATTCAGTTGAGTGGGAATAATAGAGCATCAATGTATCTGTCGCTTCAGGGGTGCTGGCATCTGTTGCCGCTGCTGTCTCGCCTGCTGCAGTAGTTGTTTCAGCAGCATCTGGTGCCTTTGTTGTCGCTACTGTTGTGCTTGCGCCACCACAGCTCACGGTTGCGAGTAAGAGTGAACTCGCTAGCAGAGCTACTATACTTTTCTTGAACATAGAAACCTCCTGGTTGTTTTGACTACGCTGTTTATTCGCGCGGTCAAATTTTTAACTTTTGCGCTTCATGTAGCTTGTCGTGAAGCTTTACTACCTAAAGGCTAACAAACACACTGTAAACTTGCGCTGTGACAAAACGCTTATAAAGTGGGGTAATTCTATCCTGTTTATTGTGGATATCGTTAGCAAAATATTATTTGTTGATTACAAACAAGTGAGAATAATCTTTTTTCATGTACAATTAATGAATAGAACAGACGAAAGAAAACAGGTGACCTTATGGAAAGCCTCCTATCGTACGTCAATGAAAACCTACAAGATATTCTTTTTGCCACTGGCCAACATGCTTGATTGTGTATTGTCTCTATTGCCATTGGTTCTTTTATAGCTTTAGCTATCTCATCTATTACTGTTATTTATGAAAAAAATATTGACCGACTGATAAGCGTTTTGAGTTTTATTAGGCTTATTCCAGGAATCGCCATACTTATGCTAGGTATGCCCGTGCTTGGTGTGGGGGTTTTGCCAGCAATCGTAACATTAGTAATCCTGACCGTACCGACCGTCTTAATTAATCTTTATACCGGTATCAAAAGCATTAGCCCCGAAATGATTGAAATTAGCAGAAGTATGGGTCTTACGAATAGTCAGATGTATAGAAAAATTCAGTTTCCATTAGCCAAACCGTTTCTTATTCTTGGCCTTCGTACCGCAAGCATTGATGTCATCACGGTTGCGACGGTTGCGTCGCTTATGGGGGCGGGTGGTTTAGGGCGTTATGTGATGACCGGGCTTTTAATAAATAATATGAATCTCACACTTGTAGGCAGCATCATCATCGCAATTATGGCAATTTTCAGCGAGTTGTCTTTGGGCTATTATCAGCGAAAATTGTTGGAAAAGAGGAGAAAGTAAAATGAAAAAAGTATCTGTTTTCTTGATTATGGTTTTATTGTTCGTAAGCTTAGGAGCAAGCTGCGGCAATAATAAGGACAAGATCAGTATTGGCTCTAAGGACTTTACGGAATCGTACATCTTGGCGGAGCTTTATGCGCTTGCCTTGGAAGATAAGGGTTTCGAAGTCGAGCGTAAACTCAATTTAGGTGGAACAAGCGTGACGATGGCTGCTATGGAGAGCGGGGATATCAATATTTATCCTGACTATACGGGGACTTGCTTTATTAACATCCTAAAACAAGAACCGATAGGGGATCCAGAGAAAGTTTATAGCTACGTGAAAGAGCAGTACTTATCCGAATATAAAATTGTTGTTCTCAAGCCTGCCCAAGCGAATCACTCACAAGCATTGGCCATGCTGACAGAGACAAGCAACAAACTTGGTATCAAGACCATTTCTGATTTACACGCGAAAGCAGATCAAGTGCATTTCAGTTCCCAACCTGCTTTTGAAGAAAATGCGGATGGCATGCCAGCTCTTGTTACGACTTACGGTAATTTTAACTTTAAGAAAGTAGAACATTTTGATAATGCCATTAAATATCAGCTTCTAGAAAGTGGGAAAACTGATCTCGTCATCGCTTTTGGCACAGATGGCAATCTGGTTGATCCAGCCCTGACCGTGTTAATTGATGACAAAAATGCCTGGCCACCTTATAACATCGTACCCCTTGTGAAAGAAGAAACATTGAAAAAGCATCCTGACATCGAGGCTATTTTGGATAGTTTGTCTAGCAAACTAGACGACCAAACCATGCGTGCGTTAAATGCCAAGGTTGACATGGAAAAGCAAGAACCAGATGCCGTTGCCAAAGAGTTCTTTAAGAACAATTTCCAGGGAGGATAAGCGTGGCTGCAAGCATTCTACAATTTGATAAGGTTTCCCTGAGCTACCCCAATCAAGAGAAGTCAGCTTTGCATGATATTACTGTGCATATTGATGAAGGCGAATTTATTACCATTCTGGGGAACTCAGGTTCAGGCAAAACTACCTTGATCAAGCTCTGCAACAAGTTGATACTCCCCAGTGACGGGGCAGTCTCGTTTCATGGCGTCGACGTGAATCAGCTCAACGAGCGCGAGCTCCGTAAGCAAATGGGTTACGTTATTCAAAGTGTTGGCTTATTTCCACATCTAACTATCTACGAAAACATTGCTTTGATTTGGACGATAGAAAAGCGAGACAAGTCTGAAACCGCTGCACGTATAGACGAGCTTCTTGCTCTAATGCAATTACCCACTGATGCAGAATTCAAAGCACGTTATCCTTGGCAGCTATCTGGGGGACAGCAACAGCGTGTTGGTATAGCTAGGGCGCTGTGTAGCGATCCTGAAGTTTTGCTAATGGACGAACCTTTCGGTGCGTTAGATTCGGTTACGCGCATTGAACTGCAAAAGATGCTAAAACATGTCCAGCAAAGCAAGAAAAAAACGATACTATTCGTAACACATGATTTACAAGAAGCCCTAGACCTTGGAGACAGAATCCTGGTTATGAATGATGGAGAAGTACAGCAATTTGATACGGCCAAACGGCTAGTCTTCAATCCTGCAAACGACTACATTCGCAACTTATTTAATGCTGAAACCCAGATTGAAAAATTAAAGTACTTTAAGGTGAAAGATTTCCCTGAGCTAATCGATACAAGCACAAGTCATTTACCGGAACACACAGTTGAGCTGGAAGATACTTTCGACAAGTTGCTAGATTTATTAGTACAAGGTGAGACGCTTGTCGCAGTGCATGAAAATGAACGTGCATTGGGAGTAATTCATTTAAATACGATTAAAGACATTAGGTGAATCATGCTGACTTATATTGCCAACAATTATGGAAAAATCCTTCAATCCTTCTTGGGTCATCTTGAGTTGGTTCTTTTGACTTTGCTTTTGTCCATTCCGATTGCGATTTTGATAAGTTTTGTTATTGGCAAAAACAAGTACCTCAATCGCGTGGTTCTTTTTGCCATACTACTTATTTATTGCATCCCGAGTATCGCCTTATTTACGCTCCTTATACCGATTTTGGGTCTAGGAAAACTCAATGCGATTGTTGCCATGACAGCCTTTAATCAAATTCTTTTAGTCCGCAACATCACGGTGGCGCGTGAGAGCCTGTCTGCAGACCTTATTGAAGTGGCCAAAGGGATGGATATGTCTGCGACTGATCGTTTTATCAGAGTAGAATTCCCTTTGATGAAACCCCATTTAATTGCCGGTCTAAGGATAGCGACGATTAGCACAACGGGGATTGCCTCTATGGCTTCGCTTATTAACGCAGGCGGCTTAGGCGTTATTTTATTTGAAGGCATGCGGCAAAACCACATCCCCAAACTCATCGTCGGCATCCTACTCATCTCCGGACTAGCCTTCGCATTGAACAGCATTTTTTCGAAATTAGAATACACTGCGCTCATGAAAGCCAATGGTTATAATCCTAACGTGTTTTGGAACAAACGATGAAAAAATCAAGTTTATTTGTTGAAAGAATTCCCATCATTATTGATGTGGACACCGGCACAGACGATGCCCTAGCAGTCATGGCTGCGCTGCGCCATTCTGCAGTTTTAGATATCAAAGCTATTACCACCGTTTTTGGAAATGTTTCTTTAGAAAAGGCCAGCAAGAACACCTTGAACCTATTGCGCTGTTTGGGTTTTCCCATTGTTGTGGCAAAAGGTGCTTCTAAACCTATGGTCTCTGATCAGGCTGTTTTAGCTATCAGTCACGGCGTGTCGGGTTTGGGTGATGTCGTTTTGCCAGAAGCAAAACAAATTTTTTCTCCTATTGCTGCTCCTGATTTAATCTATGAAATAGCGAAAACCTGCAATGGCGAATTACAAATATTAGCAGTAGGCCCTCTCACAAACATTGCTTGTGCTTTAGCGCAGTATCCAGATTTGGCTGCTTTGATCAAATGTATCACTATCATGGGTGGCGGCTTATGCGGCGGGAACATCACCATGGGCGCTGAGTTTAATATCTATAACGATCCAGAAGCGGCAGACCTTGTGTTTACAGCGGGTGTTCCGTTGACGATGGTTGGTTTGAATGTGACTTTGCAGCCCAAAATTTATCCAGAATTCGTAGAGGGGATGAAAGGGATTAGGAATCCTTTTGCCAATATTGCTAACGTGATTATTGATTTTATGCTGCGAAGAAAAGACGAAATCGGAGGGGATCCGCCTAACTTTCACGATGTAATAGCGCTTGCAGCGATAGTTGCGCCGGAGTTGCTTGAATTTAAGGATTATTACATGCGAGTAGAAACAGCAGGAGAACACACGCGAGGTATGACAGTAGCGGATTTCAATAACGCTGAGAATAAAGCAGCTAACGTTTCTGCAGCTGTGGCAATTGATGTCAGTGCCTTTTGGGCATGGTTCTTGGCGACGTTTAGAGATTAGGGGTCTGGTAGTGATTAGTTGCTATGCCAAATTAGCGACTAATTTGGCACAAAACCAGGTTTTACCGCCATTCCATGCCAAATATGCGACTAATTTGGCACAAAACCAGGACTCAAAGCCCCCAAATGCCAAATTTGCGACTAATTTGGCACGGCCGCGACGCCTGTGGCACAGACAGCACAGTCCGCAAAAAACCAACTGTTTAACATAAAAACCCTGAAACGCATGCGTTTCAGGGTTTTTCGAGTGGTGGGAGATGGTGGATTCGAACCACCGAAGTCTGAGACAACAGATTTACAGTCTGCCCCCTTTGGCCGCTCGGGAAATCTCCCATATTAAGTTGTGGTGGGCCTTCAGGGACTCGAACCCGGGACCGACCGGTTATGAGCCGGTTGCTCTAACCAACTGAGCTAAAGGCCCAAAACGTTTACACCGCAGTGACAACATACGGGATTATATCCAATGCTTACGATCGAGTCAAGAGAAGATTAACATAAATTTTAAAAAATTAGCCGAATTAATAGCAATTAAGTCAGTTTACATCGACACAAGACTTGGATAAAATCAATGCGGTAGTTTAAGATAGGTGGCATATGACTATCCATTAACTACAGAAGCGTGGTAATAGGATATATTTGGAGGATACATTAATGTCGGAAAATACCGCTAAAATAGTCAAAAAATTGGACTACACGATTCGTGGAAATACGGGACGCTTACCTGAAAATGCTACTCCTTGGGAATTCTGGTATGGATTATCGGAGGCTTTGGTTTCTAGTTTTGCGGAAGACTGGGACAAAACAAGAGATGCGTATAAAGATAAACGCATTGAACATTATCTATCGGCAGAGTTTTTGATGGGACGCTCCTTACTCAACAACCTGGTGAACCGTGGACTTTACGATGGAGCTAAGGATGCTCTTGAAGCACATGGTTTAAACATCCTAGATATCTTAGATGAAGGCCAAGATGCAGCGCTTGGAAATGGTGGTTTAGGCCGCCTTGCTGCTTGTTTTCTAGACTCTTGTGCGACAAAGAATCTGCCAGTCTATGGTTATGGAATAATGTATCGCTTTGGTCTCTTTAAACAGAGCTTTGATAATGGTTTTCAAAAAGAACATCCTGATACATGGATGGAAGATGGGTATCCATTTACTTTAGCTAGAGAAAATGAAAAAGTTGTAGTTCCATTTTCAGATATGCAAGTTTTCGCGGTTCCTTATGATATGCCAATCACTGGGTATGGAACCAACAACATCAATACTTTGAGACTGTGGAAAGCCGAGCCTGTTGAGGAATTTGATTATAATCTCTTTAATAGTCAACGTTTTGACGACGCACTCGTGGTTAAAAATCGGACTGACGATATTTGGCGTGTCCTGTATCCAAACGACACATCTTATGACGGTAAAGTTCTTAGGGTTCGTCAACAATATTTCTTTGTCAGTGCTACCTTACAAGATACAATTCGTAACTACAAAAAGTATCATGGCAATGATCTTAGAGACTTTGATAAATTCAACTGTTTCCAACTGAACGATACGCACCCTGTTGTGGGTATCGCAGAACTCATGCGTTTACTCATGGATGAAAATGGCATGTCATGGGATGATGCTTGGAGAGTAACTACAAAGTCTTTTGCCTATACAAATCATACGATTCTAGCAGAAGCACTCGAAAAGTGGGATATGCAAATCTTCCAATTCTTGTTCCCTCGTATTTTGGAAATTATCACTGAGATTGACAAACAATTCAGACGTGAGATGGCTAATCGTGGTATGCGTCAAGACCGCATTGATTACCTGGCTCCCTTGGGGAATGGTCAAGTCAGAATGGCTTGGTTAGCCTGCTATGCCGCTTTCTCAATTAATGGAGTTGCAGCTCTACATACATCCATTCTTAAAGCAGAGACTTTAAAGGAATGGTATGCACTGTGGCCTGAGAAATTTAGTAACAAAACCAATGGCGTCACCCCCAGAAGATGGCTACGCATGTCCAATCACCCCTTATCGAGTCTTTTTACCGAGCTCTTGGGCAGTGAAGATTGGGTCACAGATTTAGATCTTCTAAAAACGCTAGAAAAGTATAAAGATGATAAGATCGTACTGAATCGTCTCTGGGATATTAAGCACGAGAACAAGCTTGCTTTTGCCAAATACTTAAAGAAAAAATATGACATAAATATAAATCCTGATGCAATTTTCGACGTACAAATCAAACGATTGCATGAGTACAAACGTCAACTAATGAATGCTCTTTATATCTTAGATCTCTACTTCCGCATAAAAGCTGATCCGAAAATGAAGGTCGTGCCTCGCGTGTTTATCTTTGGTGCTAAATCAGCCCCAGGTTATATGCGTGCCAAAGCGATTATCAAATTGATTAATGAAATCGCTAATTTGGTTAATAACGATCCTGCCACCAAAGACATTATCCAGGTATGCTTTGTGCCGAACTATAATGTTTCCAAAGCCGAGCTTATGATTCCTGCGGCTGACGTTTCTGAGCAAATCTCGACTGCTGGTATGGAGGCCTCTGGAACAGGCAACATGAAGTTTATGATGAATGGTGCTTTAACACTGGGTACTCTGGACGGCGCAAACGTCGAAATTGTAGAAGCAGCCGGCGAGGAAAACGCTTACATCTTTGGTGTACGCGTCGAAGATTTCCCACAAACAAAGGCTTACTACAATCCACGTTGGCAGTATGAAAACATACCTGGTCTGAAACGCGTTATGGATGCTCTAGTTGATGGTACATTAAATGATGGCCACACGGGTATGTTCCAAGATATATATAAGAGTCTCATGAACGGCTCTAGCTGGGAAGCACCGGATCCGTACTATGTCTTGGGTGACTTTGATGACTACCGTAAGTGTCGCGATCATATGGCAAATGACTATCTTGATAAAGAAGAATGGTCGAAAAAGTGCTGGATTAATATCACGAATTCTGGACGTTTTAGTTCTGACCGGACGATTCAAGATTATGCCGATGAAATTTGGCATGTAGAGCCAGTGAAAATTTAAGTTAATAATACTATTGGCAAAAAAAGGGCGGCTCTCGAAGCCGCTCTTTGTTTAAGATACTGTTTTGTTATTGCGTTTTAGCAGTGTCAGTCTTATGCGTTGTGGCTATAGGTTTTTCCTCATTCAACATTGCTGTGATTAAGAGGCGGTGTGTAAATGGCTCTAATCCAGATCCAGCAGGCGGCGTGCATGTGACTAGTGTGATGTAGTGGTTTGTGTCGCTTTGATATTTGGTTAATAAATCGTTCATAGTTTCAGATGGCCAAATCTCGCTAAAGTTGATAATGGTATAACGGTGCCTAACACCTTTGTAAGTAATATATATGGGGTCATTGACTTTTAGTCTTTCTGCATGCGTAAAGTCATAGTCGTCGTAAGAATCTCTATGAATAAAAATACCACTATTTCCAGGTTGATCAGGTAGTGGTGTCCAATCCCAATGGCTAGCAGCGTAGTACATGGCGTAATAATCGAGCTCTTTAATCAAAGGGATATTAACATTAAGCAGTGGAATCTCTATGCGCCCGATTGGCGTCATGTATTGCAAACCTTCACTGATCGTGGTTGCTTCCGTGCTAACAGGCGCGTCCGCCCCTACGGTGTTGCCTGCTTCATCTACTTCATAGTAGTCGTACTCTGCTGCTTGGATGCGATTCGCATTTGGGTTGTATGAAATCTGTACTGTTTCGTTATTGTCCACTGCGCTTTGTAATTCTTGCGCTAATTTGGCACGATTCCATCGCACGATTGTTGGTCTTATTAAAAGAAAGATTCCTCCGGCAAAAAGTGCGATAATAAGAAAAGTCAGCAAATAATCAAACCACGTTTTTTTACGACGCTTGCGCTGACGGGGTTTTATTTCTGCTATCTCTTCATTAAAGGGTTCTTCCAATGAAGTATAGGATGATTGTTGATTTTTTTTCATGTGAACCTCGGACTAGTAATATACTTAAGTCTAGCATAATCTTTAGTAATGTGACTATATTGTGAGAAGAAAGCGAGCTATTTTAATGTTCAAAGAAAAAGACATAGGCCAGCTCAAAACTGAGCAACGCGCGCACTTCCGTGAGAAGCGTAAAGCTATTCCTGAACTTTCACGCCTTTCACAAAGTTTGACTGTGAACAGGGCTTTAGCGATTTACCTTGCTGAACATATCGAGGCAAGGCGCGAGCAGAAACAAAGTGAACCCTTGCATGTTTGCGCATACATGGCAATGGAACCAGAACTAAGTTTAGAACCATTGTTGGAAGATGAACTGAGGCGCGCAGTAGAGGAAGGTTTATTAGCTTTCTATATACCCAAAACAGCGAGGGGGGCAAGTGGTACACTCGATTTAACTTTTGGTCACTATAGACATTCTGATCTACCCCCTTGCGCAAGACACCAATCCGGTGTTTTAGGCATTGCTGAGCCGCTAGATAAAGATTTAGTCGAAGATTTAAGGCCTGACATTATTCTCCTTCCTTGTGTTGCATTTGATACGCACGGTAGTAGAGTAGGACAGGGTGCAGGTTGTTATGACCGTTACTTGGCTAAGCTACATGCTAAGGGAATTAAGCCAATTTGTGTTGTTGTGGGATACAAAGAACAGGAAGCTGAGTACAGACTACCGATAGCAGAGCATGATTGGCCTATGGATTACGCTGCTTCGGGGGAATTTGTAAGGAAACTTGATGTTAAAAAAACTGAGTTAGGGGAATTAATGAGATGAGTAGTAAAAAAGACAAAGCAGTGCTGACCGTGGTTGGCCACGATCGTGTAGGTATTATTTATGCGGTAACTTCTATTTTGGCAGACTATCAGGTCAATATTGAAGATATTTCACAAACTATATTGCAAGATATTTTCAATATGATTATGATGGTGGATTTAAAAAACATGAATCGTCCAATTGAAGCACTTCGTAGTGAACTTGAAGCTTTGGGAGAAGAACTAGGCTTAAACATTCTCATTCAACATAGTGCGATATTTGATAGTATGCACCGCATATAGGTCTAGGTAATGGGGTTTAAGAGGAGAGAAGATGTTTGAACGCATTGAAATATTAGAGACACAGCGCATGCTCGAACGTGAGCATCTAGACGTAAGAACTGTAACCATGGGCATAAACTTGCTAGATTGCGCTGCGGAAAACTCGGAAACAGCTTGCCAACGCATTTATGATAAAATTTCTCGTTATGCAGAAAACTTGCTTGCCACTTCTAAAGAAATATCGGATGAATATGGAGTACCTATAGTCAATACACGTATCTCTGTTACGCCGATATCTTTGGTCGCTGCAGCTTCGCGTTGTGAAGATTATGTGGATTTTGCCCTTGCTTTAGACAAAGCTGCGGAAAACTGTGGAGTTAACTTTATCGGCGGTTTTTCTGCATTGGTGCACAAAGGATTTACCGAAAGTGATCGCAAACTAATGGCGAGCCTCCCACGTGCTTTAGCAGAAACAGAGCGCGTTTGTGCTTCGTTAAATGTAGCAACTTCGCGTGTTGGCATTAATATGGATGCTGTCCGAGATTTAGGAGTACTGATAAAAGAGACTGCACGTTTGACAAGCGATACACAAGCTTATGGTTGTTGTAAGTTGGTTGTTTTTGCCAATGCACCTGAAGATAATCCTTTTATGGCTGGTGCTTTTACAGGTGTGGGAGAACCCGAAGCGGTGATTAACGTTGGGGTAAGCGGACCAGGCGTGGTTCTGAGTGCCTTGAAAAAACTCAGTCCTACAGCAGATTTAGGTGAAGTTGCGGAAACGATAAAACGTACCGCTTTCAAAATAACGCGCGTTGGACAGTTGGTTGCTCAGGAAGCCGCGACGCGCTTAGGTGTGGATTTTGGTATTATCGATTTATCTCTTGCTCCAACTCCGGCAAAAGGAGACTCGATAGCACGCATATTAGAAACTATGGGCCTAGAAAATTGTGGTGCCTGGGGAACGACAGCGGCACTAGCTATGCTAAACGATGCAGTCAAAAAAGGCGGGACCATGGCATCGTCATTTGTTGGTGGGCTATCAGGCGCCTTTATCCCCGTTTCAGAAGATGAAGGCATGATTGCGGCTGTAGAAGCAGGAGCACTTAGTCTGGAGAAACTAGAAGCCATGACTTGCGTCTGTTCTGTGGGCATTGACATGGTAGCAATTCCAGGTGATACACCAGCGTCAATAATTTCTGGAATCATTGCGGATGAGATGGCAATAGGAACCTTCAATAACAAAACAACCGCCGTTCGTATAATACCTGTGCCTGGTAAAGTAGTCGGAGATAAAGTTCACTATGGCGGACTTTGGGGTGATGCACCGATTATGTCGGTTAACGCCTCTTTACCAGATGTTTTCATTCAGCGTGGAGGAAGAATACCTGCACCCATTCATAGTATGAGAAACTAGCCTGAGTTTAAGTTGTCAAGACAAAAGAAAACACAAAGAATTGATATTAAATATATGTAACGATGTCTTCACTAATCCATAAATTTAACACAGGCGAAAAATTTCTGTGTTAAAATGTCTTAACACCAAAGGCGGAGGGCTATATATGAAAAGCAGCGAGGAATCCTTAGCTCAAATTTCAGCAGCGGAGTGGCTCATTATGGAGTGCTTGTGGACGAACGGTCCCATGTATATGGCCGATATCGTAAGCGCATTAAAAGAGCAGACAGAGTGGAGTAGAACGACGGTTCTAACTCTGGCGTCGCGTTTGGAAAAGAAAGAGTTCATTGGAACGGAGCGCAGTAGTAAAGCCTATTTGTATGTGCCTATTGTTAGTCGCAAGCTCGCTGTAATGGATCGTTTAGAGCAGTTTGTGAAGGAGACCTTTGCTGGAGACTACTATCCACTTGCACGCTTAATTGCAGAAAGCTCAAAATTAAGTATTGCCGAAGAAAAGAAGCTGAGAGCGCGTTTTAAACCAGTAAAAACTGAAGAAAGTGAAGCGCCTGAGATTTCTAAATTAAGTAACATAGAAGAACCTTTAGCTCAAAGAAAGCTTAGTTCTGAAAGTATAAATGAACCTAAACTTAAGGAGAAGCTTAAAGATAAAGCGAAGAATAAAAGTAAGCCTGATAAAGACAACTCGGATAAAGACAAAAAAAGCAGTAAAAAATCAAAGAAAAAATAAGCACCTTTATATAATAAAAACAAACTTGCATGATTTGCGAGTTTGTTTTTTTATGGCAATGTTGTAACCATGTCGTGTCGTCATAATACAAGCACAGAAAGGCTTGCAATTAGATACCTGCTAAATCCTTTAGTTTTTCTTTTGCAGCGTTAATTGCCGATCTCACAGTGTTAGGCGCTGGCCCGCCCTCTAACTTTCTCTTCGCGACGGCGTTTGCCAAGTCAATCGCTTGATAGATATCCTCATCGAAAAGATTAGAAAAAGAACGGTATATATCAAGATTCAAATCACTTAAGGCACAAGCATTGGCTAGACAGTATTGCACAAGTTGGCCGGATACATGATGTGCTTCACGGAAGGGAAGTCCTTTTGCCACTAAGTAATCCGCGACTTCCGTAGCGTTAGTAAAACCACCGGCTGCTGCCGCTCTCATCTGATCTACATGAACAGTCATAGTGTTCATCATTCCGATGAAGGGGGGCAAAGTGATTTTAACGGTGTCTATGGCGGAGAAAATAGCTTCTTTATCTTCTTGCATGTCTTTGTTGTAGGCGAGTGGCAGCCCTTTCATAAGACTCATTAAGGTGGTTAGCTGACCAATCATCCGTGCCGATTTCCCGCGTGCCAACTCAGCAATATCTGGGTTTTTCTTTTGGGGCATGATACTTGAACCTGTTGCATATGCGTCATCTAGCTCAATAAAAGCAAACTCTCTACTGTTCCACAAAATGATTTCTTCCGATAAGCGTGATATGTGAACCATAAACAATGTGAGGGCTGAGACAATTTCAATGGCAAAATCACGATCCGAAACCGCATCCATACTGTTAGCACAAACTCTCGCAAAACCGAGTTCTTCTGCAACGAAGCTTCGATCAAGCGCAAAACCTGAGCCAGCAAGTGCAGCAGCCCCTAAGGGTGATTCGTTCATGCGTTCGAGTGCGTCATTTAAGCGGCCTAAATCACGTAGAAACATTTGTACGTAGGCCATAAAATGATGCGCTAAGCTTAGTGGTTGGGCTCTTTGCAAGTGCGTATAGCCTGGCAGTATAGTATCAGTATGTTGGCTAGCTAAGTCCAATAAACTCGTCGTCAATTCAGCGATATACGCTATGATTATGTCCAACTCATCTCGCAAGTAAAGACGAATATCAAGAGCAACCTGATCGTTGCGTGAACGTCCAGTATGTAGCTTTTTGCCAGCCTCACCAATGCGCTTGGTAAGTTCGCTTTCGATGAACATATGGATGTCTTCTGCCTCAGGACTGAAGGGGAGTTTTCCACTTTCGATATCTGCTTCGATTGCATCCAGCCCATCACAGATTGCCAAGCGTTCTGATTCCTCTAGAATCCCGACACGTTCAAGCATTTTCGCATGCGCTTTACTGCCGTGAATGTCTTGTTTGTACAAACGAAAATCAAAGTCGATTGAGCGGTTGAAAGCATGCACTACATCCGCAGTTTCTTTACTAAATCGTCCTGACCAGAGTTTATCCGAATTCAAATCAAGGCTCCTCTCACAACAAACCGTTTCTTTTTTTCATCTCTGCTACGACCTTCATTGGTAGACCAAAGAGATTAATAAAGCCGCCTGCGTCAACTTGGTCATAAACTTCGTCTTCACCAAATGTTGAAAGTTCTTCGCTATAAAGTGAGAATGGTGAACTTGTGCCAGCTGGTAGCACATTGCCTTTGTAAAGTTTCAGTTTCACAGTACCGCTAACGGTTTTTTGTGTTTCGTCCACAAATGCAGACAATGCTTCGCGCAATGGATGGAACCATTGACCGTTGTAGACGAGTTCTGCGAAACGTTGAGCTACCAAATCTTTGTAATGTAAAGTTTCGCGATCTAGGCATAAGAGTTCTAGTTCACGATGTGCAGCATACATCACTGTTCCACCGGGTGTTTCATAGACGCCTCTAGACTTCATACCCACCAAGCGGTTTTCGACCATATCCGCAATGCCCACGCCATTGGCTCCGGCAACTTTGTTTAAATGCTCCAATATCTCTCTCGGGCCAGTTATGCCATCAACTTCAACTGGTACACCAGCCTCAAATTTCAAACTTACATAAGTAGGTGCATCAGGAGCATTCTCTGGAGAGACCATTAATTGGAGTAATTTTTCATAATTGGGCTCATTTTCAGGCAACTCTAAATCCATGCCTTCGTGACTTAAATGCCAAATATTTTGATCCATGGAATAATTGTCCTCTTTGGTAACAGGGACGGGGATTCCGCGTGCTTCGGCATAGTCGATTTCTTCGTCGCGCGATTTTATATCCCATATTCTCCAAGGTGCTATGATTTTGAGATCTGGTGCTAGTGCTTTAATCGTTAACTCGAAGCGAACTTGATCATTGCCTTTACCTGTGGCTCCATGGGCGATTGCAGTACAGTTTTCCTTGCGCGCTATTTCCACCATGCGTTTGGCGATGACAGGTCTGGCAAAAGACGTGCCGAGCAAGTATTTTCCTTCATAAATTGCATGAGCTTTAAGCGTTGGGTAGATAAAGTCGGTAATGAATTCATCGGTAATATCTTCAATATAGACTTTTTCCGCTCCGCACTTCAATGCTTTGGAGCGTAGTGTTTCTTCATCTACACCAATACCAACTTCACCAGCCATGGCGACGACTTCACAGTCATAGTTTTCTTTTAACCAAGGGATGATAATGGATGTGTCGAGACCGCCTGAGTAGGCGAGGAGGATGCGTTCTTTTGCCATAATTATGTGCTCCTTAATAAAAATAAATATAAAATCTAGTTTTCGACTGCAGATTAGCAAACACATCAGCGCAAGTAAAGACTAAGCGAAGGAATAGTTAAAATGTGATAGAATATCTAGGGCATTTTGTGCCAAAGCAGCCGTCCGCTGCAGAATGAGAACATAATAAAGTGAGGTATAGCTTAGTATGCAAAGTAAAAGCGGGCAAATTTCAGTTAATACAGAAAATATTTTTCCAATTATTCGTAAATGGCTTTATTCTGATCAAGATATTTTTCTACGTGAAGTAGTTTCCAATGCGACAGATGCCATTAGTAAATATAAACGTTTAGTAGAATTTGGAGAAGCACCAACACCAGAAGATGCGGATTATCGTATCGATGTGATTTATGACAGTGCTGAAAAAACATTGAAAATCCAAGACAATGGTATTGGCATGACCGCTGAAGAAGTGGAGAAGTATATTAATCAAATTGCTTTTTCTGGCGCTATGGACTTTGTAGAAAAATACAAAGACAAAGGTGATGCAACTGGCATAATCGGGCATTTTGGCCTTGGTTTCTATTCTGTTTTCATGGTTGCAGAGCATGTCACCATCGACTCTTTATCCTTCATCGAAGGGGCACAAGCTGTGCGTTGGCAAAGTAGCGACGGACAAGAGTTTACACTTGCAGCCGGGGACAAGAATACACGTGGTACCTGTATCACATTGAACTTTGACCAGGAAGCCGAGAAGGAACTTAATGCGGCTAAGCTCCGAGAGATTTTGCACAAATACTGTCAGTTTATGCCTTATCCGATTTATTTTACGGATATAGTTGGCGACAAAGAAGCCGCAGAACAAAGAGAGAAATCGTTTGAGAGTAGACTTGAGTCTTATGAAAAGCGCCGTAAAGAAGCTTTGGACAAAGGCGAGGACTTTAGCGAAGAAGAACCTAGTAAGCCAGAAGACCCGCTTGAGTCCCCCATCAATAATGTTTCACCCTTGTGGATGAAAGCACCTAAAGACTGCACTGAAGAAGAGTATCTGGAATTTTATCGGGAAGCATTTAACGATTACCGTAAACCACTCTTTTGGATACACTTAAACATGGATTATCCTTTCCGACTTCAGGGTATCTTGTATTTCCCTCAAGCTGAAAATCGATATGAAACTTTAGAGGGTCGTATCAAACTTTATAATAATCAGGTTTTCGTCGCAGACAATATTAAAGAAGTGATTCCGGAATTTCTCTTTTTGCTTAAGGGTGTCATTGATTGTCCGGATTTACCTCTCAATGTTTCAAGATCATTTTTGCAAAACGATGCTTACGTAAAAAAACTTTCCGAACACATCATACGTAAGGTAGCAGACAAACTCACACAGTTATTTAAAAATGAACGTGAGGCTTACAACGGATATTGGAAAGACATTGCCGTTTTTGTCAAATACGGTTGCCTGCGTGAGGACAAGTTCTTTGACCGTGTAAAGGATGCCTTGCTCTTTGAAACTGTTGATGCTGAGTATAAGACCAGGGAAGAACTAGGCGAAACGATCTATTATGTAGCGGAGCCCGAAAAGCAAGCCGTTTATATCAGACATGCTAAAGAACTCGGCAGAACAGTAGTCGTCTTGAACCATGAACTTGATATGCCTTTTGTCCAACTCCTAGAAATGAAATGTTCTCCTGTAAAATTTGTTCGTATTGACGCAGCTGTAGAGGGCGAAGCTGGGTCTGAAGAAGATACAAAATATTTTGAGAAACTTTTCCAAAGTGCATTAGATGATAAAAAAATAAAAATCGAAGTTGTAGCTCTTGATGAGAAAGCATTGCCTGCTATGATTAAAGAAACGGAAGAAAGCCGTCGTATGCAAGAAATGCGTAAGCAATTTGAACGCATGTCAGGTAACGGCGAGGACATGGATTTCGACAGCATGTTCCCGGTAGAGCAGACATTGTTGGTAAATAGTAATCATCCTTTGGTTAAAAAATTAAGAACTTATGAGGGTGAATCCGACAAGAAAGAAGTGCATGATGCGTTAACGAAGCAGCTATATCTGCTAGCTCAACTTGGTCATGGATCATTAGAAGCAGATGCGCTTGCAGATTATGTTGATGAGAATGTGAAGTTATTAGAGAAACTTATTCAGTAGCACAAAAAAGGAAAACAGGAAACTGACTGTTGGGGAGCACTATGGAAACGAGAATACTTACACGCGTATATGCTGAAAAGAAGACTGCTTTTGCCATAGAGGCTAAAGGTGTTCTGAATGATCTGAAAGAACATTTTGGACTCGATGCTTTAGAGAGTGTTCGTATCCTGAACCGCTACGATGTCGAGGGACTTACCGAGGCAGAGATTGCGACTGCCAAAGGTATGATATTCTCTGAAGCTCCAGTTGATGAAGTATTTGAAGACGATCCTGTTTGGAGTCAGTCAGATTATGTTTTAGCTGTCGAAGCATTGCCTGGACAGTATGAGCAGCGTGAGGATTTCGCTGAACAAGCACTACAGATAATTAGCCAGGAGGAAAGACCAAGCGTTCGAAGTGCTAGGGTGTATCTTTTCAATGGCAAGCTAGATGAGCAGGCGAAACAGCGCATTCATAGTCATCTAATTAATCCAGTAGAATCCAGAGCGGCTTCACTTGCGTTACCGACGACACTACAAAGAGATATCCCAGAAGTTAAGGCAGTCCCCATACTCGTTAATTTTATAGGTGCAACGAAAGATATTCTCTTGGCGATGCATGCAGACTTAGGTTTGGCTATGTCTTTGGATGATTTGTTCTTTGTTCAAAAGCATTTCCAAAGTATTAAAAGAAACCCAACACTTACAGAAATAAAAGTCTTGGACACCTATTGGTCAGACCATTGTCGTCATACTACTTTTAACACCGAATTGCTGGAAACTAAGCTCGACGAAGCAAGAGATGATGATGCAGCCATCATCCACAAAAGAATCGCAGCAAGTTTGGATCTTTACTTAGACCAACGAATTGCGTTCTATAAAAAGCGCATTAATGAAAAACCTGTTTGCTTAATGGATATTGCGACTTTAGCAGGTAAAATTCTGCATGCCGATGGTTATGTAGATGACTTAGATATTTCGGAAGAAATCAATGCCTGTAGTATTAAAGTTGAAGTTCCCGTTGATGGATATCCGCAGGCAATGCTACTCATGTTTAAAAATGAAACGCACAACCATCCAACCGAAATAGAACCTTTTGGTGGTGCAGCAACATGCCTTGGTGGAGCTATTAGAGACCCACTGTCAGGACGTTCTTATGTATATCAGTCTTTGCGCGTTACGGGTAGTGGAGATCCGCGTCAAGCCTTTGAAGATACGCTCGCTGGTAAATTACCACAGCGTAAAATAACTACTACTGCTGCAGCTGGCTTTAGTTCATATGGTAATCAGATAGGTCTGGCCACAGGTCAAGTTGCTGAGCTTTACCATCCAGGTTATGTAGCGAAACGTATGGAAATTGGTGCGGTCATTGCCGCAGCTCCCGCTGATCAAGTTGTTCGCGAAACACCAGAAGCAGGAGACGTGATCGTTTTACTAGGCGGGCGAACTGGTCGTGACGGAATCGGTGGGGCGACCGGATCCTCAAAAATCCATGATGAGTTTTCTGTCGAAACTTCTGGTTCAGAAGTGCAAAAGGGTAATGCACCAACAGAAAGAGCGCTTCAACGTTTGTTCCGTAGAGCCGAAATATCACGCTTAATCCGTCGCTGTAACGATTTTGGTGCAGGTGGTGTGTGTGTAGCAATTGGCGAATTGGCTGATGGTGTACGCATTGATTTAGACAAAATACTTGTAAAATACGAGGGCTTGGATGGGACAGAACTTGCCATTTCAGAATCCCAAGAACGTATGGCTGTAGTGCTCAGACCTGAAGTATTAGCGACATTTATGGACGCCGCTGCTGAAGAAAATCTAGAAGCCAGAGTTGTTGCCGAAGTCACTGAAGAAGCGCATATGCGCATGGTTTGGCGCGGTTCAACTATCGTAGATTTGGAGCGCAGTTTTATCAATACGAATGGAGCTCCACAAAGTGCCAAAGCACAGGTTCGCATTCCTGATCCTGAGAAGCATTATTTTAAGCCTTATGCACCTGATTTACCTTTCGCAGAAAGATTAAAGGCTGGCTTGGCTGATCTCAATGAATGTGCACAAAAAGGCTTAATTGAACGCTTTGACAACAGTGTTGGTGCAGGTACCATTCTTCAGCCTTTAGGTGGATTGCACCAGCTCAGCCCAGAAGAAGGCATGGCTGCCAAAATACCTTTAACAACAGGCGACAGCTCGGTAGCTTCCTTGATGGCGTTTGGCTTTGATCCAGAGCTTTCTTCTTGGAGTCCATATCATGGTGCTTATTATGCTGTCACACAATCTTTGGCAAAATTAACCGCTATGGGTGCTTCCTCCCGCAAGGCAAGACTGACATTCCAAGAATACTTCCCACGTACGGATAGCCCTGAAAAGTGGGGGCTGCCATTGGCTGCTTTGCTCGGAGCGTTCCAAGCTCAGCTTGATTTTAAAGTTCCATCCATAGGTGGTAAAGACTCGATGTCAGGCAATTATAATGAACTTGAGGTTCCACCTACGCTCGTTTCTTTCGCCGTTGGTACTAGACCTATAGAACAAGTCAAATCTTCTGTACTTAAGGAAGCCGGCAGAGTAATCATGTACTTTCCACTTCCTATGGATGAGGGCTTTTTCTTAAATGCCGATAAATTCCAAAGGCAGTTAAATCTATGCCATAAGCTTCAAAAAATTGGACATGTTAACGCGATTTCTACCGTTAAACGTGCTGGAGCTGCTGTTACCATAATCAAACAATGCTTTGGTGAACATTTAGGCTTCAGTTTTAATCCTCTCTTGTCCGCAGATGAATTCTTCATGCCACAACCTGGTGCACTTTTAGTTGAAGTGGTTGATGATGCACAGTATCAATCTACCTTGCAAGCGCTAAAAGAAGCTGGGGCTGTCCTGCTCGGCCAGATAACATCAGCCGCCTTGATTAGCTATGGTGACGAAAAACTGTCTTTAGATGAAGCTAAGGCAGCATGGCTCAACACACTCAATGACGTGTTTCCCATTACCAGTAAAAAAGGCATTAATCAAGATCTTTCAGTCGAAACACTGTCTTGGGAAAGTACAGACGTTAAACGTGTAGCACCTGCTCAGAGTAAACACACACGTCCACGCGTTTTCATTCCTGTATTCCCAGGTACAAACTGCGAAGATGATAGCGCGCGTGCTTTTGCCAAAGCCGGAGCAGAGCCAGACGTATTTGTGTTCCGCAACAAAACGAGCAGTGAGTTACAAGACAGTATTCTAGAAATGGAAAAACGTCTTAAAGCAGCCCAAATGTTTATGATTCCTGGTGGATTTAGTGCTGGTGACGAGCCAGAAGGGTCTGGCAAATTCATCGCTGCCGTATTTAACAATCCTAGATTGAAAGCGGCTGTTACGGATTTACTTGAAAATCGTGACGGACTAGCTCTGGGAATTTGTAATGGTTTCCAAGCACTTGTCAAATTGGGTTTGTTGCCCTATGGGAAAGTATCTGTTCTTCAAGAAGATAGTCCTACCTTAACCTTCAATACGATTGGCAGGCATATAGCAAGCTATGTAAACACTAGGGTGGCTAGTAATAAGTCCCCTTGGCTGGCTAATAGTCAGGTGGGAAGCATTCATAGTCTTGCCGTATCTAATGGAGAAGGACGCTTTGTTGCGCCTGAATCAGTTTTGCAAGCGTTAGCACAGAATGGACAGATTGTAACGCAATATGTAGATTTAAGCGGTGCAGCGACTATGCGTGAACCATATAATCCCAATGGTTCAATGTGGGCAATTGAAGGCATCTGTTCACCCGATGGACGTGTACTTGGCAAAATGGGTCACTCTGAACGCATCGGTGAAGGGGTAGCTAAAAACATTCCTGGTGACAAAGATCAAGGCATATTTGCGGCAGGAGTTGCTTATTTTTCATAAGGTAGCTTTCAGGAAAGTTTGGTTTTGCCAATGCAAAAAGATCAATTTAAATTAGTTAGCGATTTTAAACCCACTGGCGACCAACCTGAAGCAATCGCGCGTTTAGTAAAAGGCATCGAGTCAGGCATGAGAGCTCAAACTTTGCTTGGCGTTACAGGCTCTGGTAAAACTTTTACCATGGCCAATGTCATCCAAACATTACAACGTCCAGCCTTGGTTATGGCGCCTAATAAGACCTTGGCAGGTCAACTTTGCGCTGAATTTAAAGCGTTCTTTCCTGAGAATCGGGTAGAATATTTCGTCAGTTATTACGATTATTATCAACCCGAAGCGTATATACCTTCATCGGATACGTATATAGAAAAAGATTCTGCGATTAATGAAGAAATCGATCGTATGCGTCACGCGGCTACGGCATCCCTTCTTGAACGGAGAGATGTTATCGTCGTTGCCTCCGTTTCTTGTATTTATGGTCTTGGTGATCCCGTCGATTACAAAGACATGATGGTGCATTTGAGGCCAGGTGACAGAAAGGATCGCGACGCGGTAATTCGGGAGCTTGTTGCTATCCAATACTCACGTAACGATTTTGAGATTAAGCGTGGCACCTTTCGTGTTCGCGGGGATGCTTTAGACATTATTCCAGCGTCTGAAGATCAATTCATCACGCGTATTTCTTTCTTTGATGATGAAATCGAGAAAATCTATGAGGTGGATTTTGTTACTGGCAAAATCATCGCCTCCCGCACCTACACATCAATCTTTCCTGCTAGTCACTATGCAACGACGGATGTAAAGATGGAAAGAGCTAGAGCCAGCATTGAAATCGAACTAGACGAGCGTTTAGCAGATCTACGCGACGAAGGCAAAATACTTGAAGCCTACCGTCTCGAACAACGCACCCGTTATGATTTAGAAATGCTTGCAGAAACGGGCTTCACGAAGGGCATAGAGAATTACTCTGCGCATTTAGCAGGCAGAGGAAGAGGTTCTGCCCCTTACACGCTCATAGATTTTTTTCCTAAAGATTATCTATTGTTCATCGACGAGTCCCATGTCTCGGTGCCCCAAATCGGTGCAATGTACAACGGAGACCGGGCACGAAAAGAATCATTGGTAAACTTTGGTTTTCGTTTACCGTCTGCCTTTGATAACCGCCCCTTAAAGTTTGAAGAATTTGAAACACGCATGGGTCAGACGATTTTTGTAAGCGCGACACCAAGCCGTTACGAAGCGGCTCATCAAGAGCAAGTTGTAGAGCAAATTATTAGACCAACCGGTCTTGTGGATCCCGAGATTGCAATCCACCCGGTTGATGGTCAAATTGACGATTTACTAGCTGAAATTCGTGCCGTTAAAGCGAAGGGCGAACGCGCCCTTGTCCTGACTTTGACCAAAAAAATGTCTGAAGATTTATCGCTTTTCTTATCTGATACAGATCTGAAAGTTTCGTACTTACACTCTGATTTAGAAAATGACGAACGCTTGGAAGTATTACGTGATTTAAGAAAAGGTAAATTTGATGTCTTGGTTGGCATTAACTTACTCCGTGAAGGTTTAGATCTCCCTGAAGTATCCCTCATTGCTATTCTTGATGCAGATAAGCAAGGCTTCTTACGTTCTCAGACTTCATTAATCCAAATCATTGGCAGAGCTGCTCGTAATGTTAATGGCAAAGTCATCATGTATGCAGATTCCATTACTGATGCGATGCTTGCCGCAGTACAAGAAACCAATCGTCGACGCGGCATCCAGGAAGCCTTTAACGAGAAGCACAACATTACGCCGACGAGTATCAAGAAGGAAATCCGCGGTTTACTGGATACCTATGCAGAACTTGAATTAGATGAGTTATCAATGGTTGCAGAAGCACCGGGTGATGGCTTGATTGGCGATTTAGCCAGTGAGCAATCTAGCGCTGCAGCCGTGCGCAAGAAGCTTAAAACGCTAAATCCTACTGCACTTGCCAAACTGATAAAAGAGTTAGAGCGCGATATGAAGAAAGCAGCTAAAGCACTTGATTTTGAAGAAGCTGCAAAACTACGCGACGTCATGATTGAAGCCAAAGGCCTACAGGCAAGCCGCTAAGCCTTCTTAAATCTGCGCCGCTAATTGCTCAGAGCTTTCATGGAGATCCTTCGTACTGAGGGCAATCCCTTGATCAATGGACCCTGAAGGCAGAGTATAGCGATCTAAATAGTTTTCATACAAACGATGGAAATCTGTGTTATTTTGTTTTTTCAGTTTCTTCATATACTTGTGGGCATCGAAAGCGCCTTGTTTTATTTCAATAATAGCGACAGCAATGTTCGAGCAATGATCAGCAATACGTTCCATCGATGTTGTTATGTCAGTGAGCACCATTCCTAAATCAACTGAACAAATTCCTTGGCGCAAACGCTCGATATGGCGGAGCTTTAAGGCTTCGTGAAGACGATCAACAACCTCTTCCAAGGGCTCAACCATAAAAGCAATTTCGCTGTCGCGCATGTGGTAGGCTTCTACAGTGAGATTAGTTATTTCAATTAAGGCTTCAGCATAGACGTGCAATTCAGCTTGTGCTTGTGTCGAGAAACGCAATTCATCACTACGCATATCTTTTATGGATTCTGCAATATTCAAAGCATGGTCTGACATACGCTCAAAGTCATTGATACAGTTAAGAATAATGGTTAAGTCAGTGGCATCTTTTCCTGTTAATGATTCCATGCCAATCTTGAAGAGATAGCCGCTTAACGCGTCCTGATAACTGTCGATTTTTTTCTCGTTGCGCTTTACTTTCTTATAAACATCTACGTCGAATTGTGGCAAAAGACTCAAGGCATCGAAAACTGTCGTTTGTGCGAGCTCGAACATTTGCATGGAGAGCGTTGCGCTTTGCTCTAAAGCAATGCTAGGTGTATCCAATAGTCTGTCATCAAGGACTGAGAATACATTGAGTTCTTCGCTGCGTTCTTCTTCGGTTTCTGGAATAATAAAGGTGACAAGGCGTTCCAAAAGCCCTGTAAAATTAACTAGAATTGCCGTGTTGGATATATTGAAAACACTGTGCACAATTGCGATGGAAACGGGTGTTGCTTGCTGTTCTACAAAAGGCATGGAGAAGAGCGCGCCAGCTCCATAGAAAAAGGTCATAAATAAAATAGTCCCAATTAAGTTGAAAAGTAGGTGGGCCAAAGCGGCTCGTTTAGCATTGCGTTTAGCACCTATCGCGGAAAGCGCCGCGGTAATATAGGTTCCGATGTTTTGTCCCATAATAATTGGAATTGCAGCTGACATGGGTACGGCTCCGGTTGCGCAGAGGGCTTGAAGGATACCAACTGATGCTGATGAACTTTGGATGACCGCTGTGAGTACTGCACCGACTAGGACACCAAGAATAGGATTGGAGAACTGCAAGAACATTTTTTGGAATTCCGGCATGTTCGCCAATGGTTTCATGGCTTTACTCATGGTTTCCATACCAAACATAAGGATGGCAAAACCAAGCATTATTTTTGCCATCGCGTGCTTTTTCTCATCCTTACTAAAGAGTAGATAGACGACACCGAGCATGGCGAGTATTGGAGCGAAAGACGTTGGTTTCAGCATCTGGATAAAGAAGTTTTCACTTTCTAAACCCGCTAAACTAAGAATCCAAGCCGTTACTGTGGTTCCGATGTTAGCTCCCATAATGATGGCAATGGCTTGCTTCAGTTTCATGATGCCAGAGTTGACCAAGCCGACAACCATGACGGTAGTACCAGAAGAAGACTGGATAACGGCGGTGACCCCCGTTCCTAGTAAAACAGCTTTAAATTTATTTGACGTTAAATTTTCTAAAATACTTTTTAATCTTTTGCCGGACATGAGGGTCAGATTATTCCCCATTAAGTCCATTCCGTACAAAAACATGGCTAAACCGCCAACCAACGCTAGAAAATCAAAAAAATCCATTTGTCCCTCACTTAAGCCTTTTCAATCGCAACAAGGTCTTGCCAATGTTAATTTAATGTTAAATCTGCGTTAAGGCAAGCCCCAATTTATATTATTTACTGTTGTTTCAAATTCGATGCTATAATTTGGATAATTTAATCTCAAAAAATCAAATTCGCTATTCAGGAGGATGTTTTCATGAGCCGCAGCAGTGAACTTTATAAATTTTGGTCTACAGATCCATTTTTCGATGAAGGTACTAGAAATGAATTACTTGCAATTGCCGATGACGAGGCAGAAATTGAAGAGCGTTTTTACACGAATTTATCCTTTGGTACAGCCGGATTAAGAGGCATACTGGGTGCCGGGACCAATCGTATGAACAACTATACGGTTGCCATGGCTACGGAAGGATTCGCCCGCTACCTTGATACTTTAGGAGATGAAGCTAAGCAGCGCGGCATGGTAATAGCTTACGACTGCCGTAATTTTTCGCCAGAGTTTGCTCTACTGGCAGCTTTAATTTTTGCTACACATGGTATTAAAGTGAAATTAACAGATGAATTGAAACCGACGCCCATGCTTTCTTTTGCCATTAGACATTACAATTGCATTGGTGGTGTTATGGTGACGGCTAGTCATAACCCTGCGAAGTATAACGGCTACAAAGCCTATGGTGAAGATGGTGGGCAAATGCCTCCAGAAGCCGCAGATATTGTTCTTAAAGAAATGGATTCGATTACTGACCCACGTACCTTGTCTTGGATTACTGAGGAAGAAGCCATCGCGAAGGGGTTACTTGAGTACATCGGTCCAGACTTGGATGACGCATACATGGCTATGCTTCGTAAATTGACCATTAATGAAGATAAGGTCAAAGAGCAAGCAGATATGAAGATAGTGTTTACACCACTTCACGGTACAGGCAACAAACCAGTCCGTAGAATTTTAAAAGAAATTGGTTTTAACAATGTTTTGGTGGTTCCCGAACAAGAACTTCCTGATGGAAACTTTAGTACTGTTGAGTCACCCAACCCCGAAGAACGCTCGGCCTTAGCCATGGCAATTGCCTTAGCCGAAAAAGAAGGGGCAGAGCTCGTGATCGCAACTGATCCGGATGGCGATCGCACAGGTCTTTGCATTCGTAAAGAAGATGGCACTTATCAAGTGATGACTGGCAACCAAATTGGTATTCTCTTAATGAATTACATTTTGAGCGCGAAACAAGCCCGAGGAACGCTGCCGGATAAATCTTTCGTCGTGACAACGATTGTTTCTACTAAACTACCAAGAAAAATTGCCAAGTATTATGACGTTGAATTAATGGAGTCCTTGACCGGATTTAAGTGGATAGCAGAACTCATTAAACTCCATGATGAACAGGGCGATATGCACTTCCAATTTGGCTTCGAAGAGAGCTTTGGCTACTTAGCCGGCACATCCGTTCGCGACAAGGATGCGGTTGTTGCATCCATGCTTCTGGCAGAAATGGCTGCTACCGCGAAAAGCGAAGGCAAGACGCTCAATGACTACTTGAATGAATTGTACGCTAAATTTGGTTACGGTGAAGAACTTACCTATTCCTTAGCTCGTGAAGGAAAGGCAGGCTTAGAGGCTATCCAAAAAACAATGATTGCTCTCCGTGCCAACAAACTTGCTGGCTTTAAGACCGCTGATGTTTTAGCAGTTAAAGATGTTTTGGAAGGAACAATTACTGATTTGAAAACTGGTGAAGTATCTAAACTAGACTTGCCTGAATCGGATGTTTTGCTCTACCAACTAGAAGGCTTAGACTTCTTCTGTGTACGCCCTTCAGGAACAGAACCTAAAATAAAAGTTTACTTTGGTGCTTATGATGCTGACCCAGAAGTGTGCAAAGCTAAGCTTGCTTCGTTCAGTCAATCCATCGTTGAGGAAGTAGAAAACTTATTGGACAACGCTTAATGCCTTTTACACATCTACATTTACATACGGAATACAGTTTGCTTGATGGGGCTAACCGCATCAAGCAACTGCCAGAACGTATTAAAGCTTTAGGTATGGACAGCTGCGCCATCACGGACCATGGAGTCATGTATGGCGTAGTTGACTTTTACGAGTCTTGTAAAGCTGCAGGCGTGAAACCCATCATTGGCTGTGAAGTTTATGTCGCAGAGAATGGACGCTTCAAAAAAGACGGTGCCTTAGACAAAAGGATGTCGCACTTAATTTTATTGGCCAAAAACCAAACCGGCCTAAAGAATCTCTATAAACTTGTAAGCGCCGGTTTCACGGAAGGCTTTTACTATAGACCACGCATTGATTTTGCTTTGCTGTCAGAACATTACGAAGGCCTGATAGCACTTTCGTCTTGCTTAAACGGCGCTGTATCACAAAAACTACGTATTAATGCTGACGAAGAAGCGCTAGCTATTGCCAAGCGCTATCAAAACTTGTTTGGCAATGAGCACTATTACTTGGAAGTCCAAGCGAATGGCATGCTGGAACAAGTTAAAGTTAATGAAGGTCTCAGAAAAATTTCTGATGCGACAGGTCTACCATTAGTAGCTACTGCAGATTGCCACTATATAAGACGAGAAGATGCAAGGGCACATGAGATATTACTTTGCATTCAGACTGGCAAAAGAATGACCGACAGCGACCGCATGCGCATGGGTACAGACCAACTCTACGTAAAATCACCTGAAGAGATGCAGCAGGCTTTGCCAGATTTTCCTGATGCCATTGCTAACACAGAAAAAATTGCCGCGCGTTGTAATGTCGAGCTGGACATGTCGACCATCCATCTTCCTGCCTTTGAAGTTCCTGAGGGTACAGGAGATTCTGCTAAGTATTTACGTCAGTTAAGTCATGAAATGCTCATTAAACGCCTCACACAGCAGCGGGACCCAGACTACACTGTGGAAGACTATCAAAAGCGTTTGGACAGCGAATTAGACGTCATCGTTCGGATGGGTTATGCGGACTACTACTTAATCGTGTGGGACTTTATTCGTTACGCCAGAGAACGCGAAATAATGGTTGGTCCCGGTCGTGGTTCAGGAGCTGCTTCCTTAGTTGCCTATGTTTTAGGCATCACCAACCTTGATCCTTTACGCTATAAGCTACTTTTCGAACGCTTCCTAAATCCAGAACGCGTGAGCCTGCCAGATTTTGACACGGATTTTTGTTATGAAAGACGCGGCGAAGTCATAGATTATGTGACGGAAAAATACGGCCAAGAACGTGTCGCACAAGTTATTACTTTCGGTACCCTTGCTGCTAAAGCAGTAGTGCGTGACGTCGCCCGCGCTTTGGACGTTTCCTATGCTGATACGGATCGCATAGCAAAAATGATTCCCTTTGAATTAAACATGACTCTCAAAAGAGCTTTGGAAAACTCAAAAGACCTCAAAGCAGCTTATGACAATGAAGACCAAACCAAAGAAATTATTGACACGGCACTTTTGCTAGAAGGTATGCCACGTCATGCATCCACACACGCAGCGGGTGTCGTTATCGCGAGTGAAGAACTGACCGACTTGGTTCCGCTTTCGAAAAATGAAGATGCGGTTGTCATCCAATACGCTAAAGGCGATATCGAAAAATTAGGCCTGTTGAAATTCGATTTTCTTGGTCTGCGCACTTTAACTGTGTTGCGCGATACGCGCGATATGGTGGCTGAGAAGACAGGTGAGTGGATTGACTTTGAGACGATGTCTTTTGCAGAAAAAGAAGTCTACGCCATGATTTCCGCCGGAGATACCGCAGGAGTATTCCAACTTGAGTCTGCTGGTATGACAAGCTTTATGACGCAGCTCAAACCAAGTTCATTGGAAGATATTATTGCAGGCGTAGCGCTTTATCGACCAGGTCCGATGAGCGAAATAGGCCGCTATGTTGCAGCCCGCCACAACAGTTCTAAAATCCATTATGACCATCCCCTGTTAGAGCCAATTTTGAACATGACCTACGGAGTCATCATTTACCAAGAACAGGTCATGCAGATCGTTCGCGATTTAGCTGGCTTTAGCATGGGACAAGCCGATAATGTTCGCCGTGCCATGTCTAAGAAAAAACCTGAAATTATTGAGAATTACAGGCAAGTCTTTATTTATGGTGGCAAAACGGAACTAGGCACCGAAGTTGACGGGGCCATCAAACGCGGCGTCCCTGAACACATTGCCAGTAAAATATTTAATGATGTCTTGGCCTTTGCAGGCTACGCTTTCAACAAAGCACATGCAGCTTGCTATGCTGTTGTTGGCTATCAAACAGCCTGGCTAAAACTGCATTATCCGACAGAATTCATGGCAGCCATGCTCAACAGTTTTTTAGGTAGCCTTGGACAAGCCGCAAACTATGCACACGCAGCGCGTCAAATGGGCATCAGTATATTGCCCCCTGATGTAAATTATTCAGCCGTAAAGTTTAAGCCAGAAGGTGAGAGAAGTATTCGTTTTGCCTTAGGTGCCGTAAAAAATGTCGGTACTGCCGTCTTAGAAGCATTGGTTAATGAACGCGAACATAATGGCTTGTTCAGCAGTTTTGGTGATTTTTTAAGACGCGTGCACGCTATTCGCATGAATAAAAAAGCGGTAGAAAGCCTTATCAAAGCATCAGCTTTAGATAGCTTTAATGTGCCTCGTAATCAGATGCTTGCAGTACATGAAATATATTTGAATCAGCTCACAGCGAATAAAGTCGAAATCATGAGTGGACAACAAAGCCTTTTTGATGTAGGCCTAATTGCTGACGAACCTGCAGAGCCCGAATATCCGCCTTTACCCCAACTTAGCAAAATGCGTCTTTTTGAAATGGAACAAGAGATGCTTGGGCTATATGTAAGTGGACATCCCTTAGATGAGTACCGTCCACTACTTGAGCGACTTCCGCTATTTAAGGCAAGTGCACTTAGCCCACAGGAAGACGATGAAACCATGCTTCAAGAGGGTGAGCTAAAAGATGCTTTGGCTAAAGGGCGCATAATTGCGATGTCAGCGCTAATCATTGACGTGGATAAGCGAATGACCCGCAGGGGCGAACCCATGGCTATTGTGAAATGCGAGGATTTATTCGCGCGTTACGAAGCCATTATTTTTGCTAGAAGCTTAGAACAGTGCGGTGACATGTTAGTAGCCGGACATGTTTTGTTGTTTTCAGGTACGCTTACCATGCGTGATGATGACAAGGAGGCCAAGCTTATTGTTCGTCAGGCGGCAGATTGCACGGAAGAAGGATTTCGTTCATTACATATTTATCAAGATAAAAAAGCATACACCAATGTCAATGCAGAAAAGCAATTGCCCCAAGGTCCTATTCTAGAAATCTACTATCCTGGCGCTATTCAAGATGGTGGTTACAAAATTCTCACCAATACTTTAGCTTTTTTTAGTGGGACTACTCCTGTTCGTCTGAGATTTTCTGAAAGTGAGGCTGCGAAATTTCTTCCTCAAGCATGTTGGGTTAAGCTTGACGCTGATTTGATAGATATTCTGAGTGCGCGTTATGGGGCGGACCATCTAAGGATAGTTTAGTTTTGCCAAAAACATCTCCATAAAAAACTGTACATACGTTGGCGTAGACTCTCTTTTCGCGTGGACAAAACACCCTAAATATTCAGAACAAACTACGGCCGAGGGTCGCTTGACAAAAAATGTCTCAATAGTCAAACTTTGTTTTGGAGCAAAACCTGATATTAACCACATTAGTGACTAAATCATGAGGTGAACTTATGGAACAGGCAATAGATACAAGACAATTCAAAAAAATTGGAGTTTTAACTTCCGGTGGAGATGCCCCAGGCATGAATGCCGCCATTCGTGCGGTTGTGCGTACGGCACTGGGTAATGGTCTGGCCGTGATGGGGATCCAACGGGGATTCCACGGTTTATGGAAGGGCGAAATTGCAGATCTGGATGGCAGGTCGGTTTCGGAAAAATTACAACGCGGCGGCACCTTTTTGATGACTGCCAGAAGTACAACATTTAATACACCCGAAGGTGTTAATAAAGCATACGAAATGGCAAAAGTATTTAATTTAGATGCCATTGTTGTTATTGGAGGGGACGGTTCATTTAAAGGTGCTAGAGATCTAGCTCTTGCTGGTCTACCTGTCATTGGAATCCCCGGTACCATTGACAACGATATTTCATGTTCTGACTACACTATTGGCTATGATACGGCCATGAACACAGCGATGCAGGCCCTCGATAAAATCAAAGACACAGCGGCTGCACATGAACGTTGTTCAGTGGTCGAGGTGATGGGGCGCAAAGCGGGCTATATCGCTTTGAACGTCGGTATTGCGACAGGTGCGGAAGTGATCCTTTTGCCAGAAATAGAGTTTGATTTTGGAAAAGATGTAGTCAAACGTCTTCTTGAATGCAGAAACAAAGGGAAGCACCACTATGTTGTAATCGTAGCTGAGGGTGCCGGTGATGCGGCTGAAATAGCCAATAAGATTCGGGAAGCAACCGGTATCGAATCAAATGCAACTACTTTAGGCTATGTGCAGCGTGGCGGATCGCCTACATTAAGAGACAGGCTTATGGCAAGTCGCATGGGGCATCATGCGGTGGAATGCTTACTAGAAGGTCGTTATAATCGTGTTGTCGTAATGAAAGGCAACAGTGTAACGGATTTAGATATTAATGAAGCACTAGAAATGACAAAAACAATCAGTTTACATGAGTACGAAGAGGCAAAAATCATCGCACTCTAATCTTAGAAGGGAAGCTTGTGGCAAATTCAGCCTTTAAATGGCGAGACCAAATAACCATTCCTAATATACTTACGTTAGTAAGGCTATTAATGGTACCAGTTATGGCATATTTTATTTACCACATAGATCGTTTTCCGTACTTCGCTTTGGGTCTGTTTTTGCTTATTTGGGCCACAGATCTTCTAGATGGCTTTATCGCTAGACGTTTCAATCAGATTTCTGACTTTGGCAAATTGTTCGATCCGGCCGTAGATAAAATATTTCAATTGACGACAGCGATCATGCTCTACAAGGTCGAGCGGATGCCGCTTTGGGTGCCCATTTTTATCTTTGTCAAAGAGTTGTTAATGGCGCTGGGCGCTTTGCTTTTGCTCAAACAAAAGTATGTGGTGAGTTCGTCGATTCTAGGAAAACTGGCGACTTTTGCTTGGGTGATTTGTTTCGCCGTGATGCTTGTTTTGCCACAAGAATTAATCTACCTAGCACAGTTTATTTTCATTCTCCCCGCAGTTTTAGCCTTAGGCGCATTTCTGTACTATCTTTCTACCTATCTGAGGAAAACGCGTGAACGAGAATAATTTAATCACTTTAGAATACGACAAAATTATCGCTGATCTCGTACAATTTGCCGTTTCCGTGATGGGTAAAAGACGCGCTCAAGAGCTGCTTCCATCAATCAACATTCTTGAAATTGAATCTTGGCAAAAAGAAACCGCCGACGCAGAAGCCATTTTGTTAAGCAAAGGCAGCCCACCGCTACAAGGCCTCCATGACATTTCCGCATCCGTCATGCGCGCAGAGCATGGTGCATCCTTGAATTGCTTGGAACTACTGCACATAGCGTCATTTCTTAAAGCTGCCGAACGCTTGAAAAAATTCGTTCCGGAAGCGGGTGCCGCGGAAAACACGGTTTATGCGCTGATGGCACAACTTGTGCCGCTAAGTGCTTTGGCTACACGAATCGATCAAGCCATCATTAGTGAAGATGAAGTGGCCGACGGGGCGAGTACTAAGCTTGCCAGCATCAGACGTAAGCAGCGCCAAGTTCAGAATAATATTAAATCAAGCTTAGAGTCTATCTTGCGCAATCAGGCTAAAGCGCTGCAAGACAATATCATCACGCAGCGTTCAGGACGCTACGTTTTGCCAGTAAAATCGGAGTTCCGTGCTCAAGTACCTGGCGTCGTTCACGATGCTTCAGGTTCAGGCGCCACTATCTTTGTGGAACCCATGGCTGTAGTAAATGCTAACAATCAGCTTCGCGAATTAGCTGCGGAAGAACGTGAAGAAATCGACAGAATACTGGCGGCTTTTTCGGCAGAAGTTGCCGACGAAAGCGAAAGTTTGCGTATCAATGCAGCGCTTCTAGAGCAAATCGATTTTGTTTTTGCCAAAGGACGTTTGGCTCAAAAAATGAAAGCGACCCGTCCCGTCCTCAATGAGCGTGGATTTACAAGGCTGCGCCAAGCGAGACACCCCTTGATCCCCATGGATGTTGTTGTCCCTATCGATCTACATATTGGCGACAGTTTTAAGACTTTGGTTATTACCGGGCCAAATACGGGTGGCAAAACCGTCGCGCTAAAAACGCTCGGGCTGCTTACCCTTATGGCACAAGCTGGACTTCATATCCCAACGCAAGAACAATCTCAAATAGCAGTTTTTCATGAGGTTTTAGCCGACATTGGAGATGAGCAAAGTATAGAACAAAACCTTTCCACATTTTCTGCGCACATGCGCCATTTAGTAGATATTGTTAACGAAGTCACAGAGCGCAGCCTTGTCCTTCTGGATGAACTAGGATCGGGTACGGATCCGACTGAAGGGGCGGCCCTGGCCGTGGCTTTGTTGGATTTTTTTGCCAAAAAAGGTGCCATAACAATGGCTACCACGCATTACAAAGAATTGAAGGCCTATGCAATCCAAACAGAAGGCGTAGAAAATGCCTGTTGCGAATTTGATACCGAAACTCTCCAGCCAACCTATAGATTGCTAATCGGTGTGCCTGGCGTGAGTAATGCTTTTATCATTTCACAAAAACTAGGGCTAAGCCCAGAAATTATTGAAGTTGCGCGTGGGCAATTAAGTCAATCTAACTTACAGTTTGAAGAGCTAATCAAAGAGATTGAATTTAATAAGACGACCGCCATGCGTGAACGTGAAAGCGCTGAGCAAGAGAGGCGCGAATTTAAACGTCAGCTCGACGAACTCACGCTAGAGAAGAATAAGCTCAAAGAAAACAAGGCAAGCATTTTGGCCAAAGCACGCGAAGAATCCCGCAGCGAGTTGGACGAAGAACTTGAAATCATTGATGCCTACCTTGAAGAAATCCGTGACTTGATGAAAGCCGGCGATTTAGATGAGGCGCGAAAAATTGGTCAAAGCCTGCGCCATTCTGTTAAAAGACGGCATGGAGAAGTGGAGTCAGCAATAGGCCAAGCAACGCTAAATCTAGGCGAAGAGACACTTAAGCCAGAAGACATTGAGCAAGGCGAGTTCTATTATTCACCTAGTCTAAATTTAATTGGCAAAACCCTAACGCGCTCCGACAACAAAGGCATGGTGAGCTTACAAAGCGGAGCCCTAAAAATACAGGTGAAGGCCAGCACACTTTTGCCTGTCGCCTCAGCCCCTCAAAATCTACGTGACGGCATGCCTCAAGCGAAAAATAAGAACCACCAAAAACTTGTCAGTCAGCGCCGTCAAAACTTCAGTGCCGAATTGAAACTATTGGGACAAACCGCCGATGAGGCGACCGGCAACCTTGACCGCTTCCTAGACGATGCAGTCCTAGCAGGCGCTGCCACCGTTCGCATCGTCCATGGAAAAGGAACAGGTGTACTGCGCAAAGCCGTCGCTGATTTCATCCGACGCGATAAACGTGTCAAAAGCTCCCGTATTGCAGGCTATGGCGAAGGTGACAGTGGCGTCACAATCATTGAGCTGCGCTAATCCAGATTGAATAAGCATAAAATTCACCTTTAGTACGCATACATTTTCTTGAAATTCATGCTTAAGAAATGTAAAGTATGAGAGGTAATCATTGAAGGACGCTTTCAACCAAACGTTCTATGGAAAAGTGGAGGGTATCTATGGTCATTCAAGTATTTGATAATGAGAAGCAAGTAGCAACTGCAGGTGCAGCGCTAATCGCAACACAGCTTTTAGATGAACCGGAATCGGTTTTAGGCTTTGCGACAGGTAGCACGCCGCTAGGAGTATATGCCGAGCTCGTGCGTCTCTATGAAGAAGGTGTCATTTCATTTGGCGATGCAACAACCTTTAATTTAGACGAATATTTTGGTATCAAACGTGATCACAACCAAAGCTACTATTACTTCATGATGGAAAATCTTTTTTCTAAAGTAAACTTGCCAAAAGAAAACATCCATCTTCCAAATGGTGATGCAGAAGATCCTACAGAAGAATGTCACGCATATGAGGAAGCAATCGCCGAAGCTGGCGGTGTTGATTTACAACTCCTCGGCATCGGCCGCAATGGACACATTGGTTTCAATGAACCAGGTGCAGTGTTTGAGCGCGCAACACATTTAGTAGATTTAACTGAAGATACGATTGAAGCTAATGCTCGTTTCTTCAATTCTGCTGCAGACGTGCCTCGTCAAGCACTCAGCATGGGTATTGGCACAATCATGGACGCTTACAAAATTCTGATGGTTGCAACCGGAAGAAGCAAAGCAGAAGCCGTCCGCGATATGATTCAAGGCAACATTGACCCACAATGCCAAGCATCAATCCTACAAGTTCACCCTAACGTAACCGTACTACTAGACAAAGAAGCTGCTTCGTTGCTGTAAGTTTTTTTGGATTAGCAGTTCTAAGTGCCTGGCAGTTAATGCCAGGCATTTTTTTGATTCGTACTTTTATCTTGCTTAGCAGCCTCCCGTGACCAAAAAAGTCGACTCGCGTAAATCGACCTATACGGGAGTCGTATAATTTGTCCACCCAACCCCGCGCGAGAGCCTCCCGTGGCCAAAAGAGTCGACTCGCGTAAACTGACCCACACGGGAGTCGAACAATTTGTCCACCTGACCCCGTGCGAGAGCTCCACTGACCAAAATCTCGACTCGCGTAAACCAACCCCACGATTTCGCAGGTGACGCTCAGCGTCAAGTAGGATAAAATAGCTTGGATACAAGCAAATGGAGGAAATCGTCGATGGCCAATATTGATCACATCGCTAAAAGTTTCGAACCGACAGAGGTCGAAGAAAAAATATATCAGAAGTGGACAGAAGCGGGGAGCTTTAGAGCCCGCGTCAATCCTGACAAAAAGCCATATACGATTGTTATGCCACCACCCAACATAACGGGACAGTTGCATATGGGACATGCACTAAACAATAGTATTCAAGACATATTAATCCGTTGGCGCCGTATGCAGGGTTATGAAGCACTGTGGCAACCTGGAACAGATCATGCCTCCATCGCAACTGAAGCCAAAATTGTCGAAGCCATGAAAGAAGAAGGCATTACTAAAGCCGATTTAGGGCGAGAAAAATTTTTAGAACGCGCTTGGGAATGGAAAGAGCAGTATGGCGGTCGTATTGTAGAACAGCTGAAACGACTAGGCAGCTCTTGTGACTGGGAACGCGAACGTTTTACACTCGACGAAGGTTGTTCGGCAGCGGTAAAAGAGGTTTTTATACGTCTTTATAACAAAGACTTAATTTACCGTGGCAAGAGAATGGTTAACTGGTGTCCCCATTGTTTAACAACAATATCTGATGCTGAAGTCGAACATGAAGAACAGCATAGCCATCTCTGGCATATCCGTTATCCTTTAGAAAATGGTGAAGGCGAAGTGGTCGTTGCGACAACCAGGCCCGAAACAATGCTAGGTGATACAGCCGTGGCTGTGCATCCGGATGATGAGCGTTACCAAGCGATTGTGGGGCAGAATGTGGTTTTGCCAATAGTAAATAAAGCAATCCCAGTTGTGGCCGATACCTATGTTGAGATGGAGTTTGGTACAGGCGTGGTCAAAATTACCCCTGCACATGATCCAAATGACTATGCCTTAAGCTTACGCCATGATCTCGAAATCTTGGATGTCTTGACGGATGATGGTCACATTAATGCATTGGGTGGTAAGTTCGTTGGCAAAACCCTCCTAGAAGCTCGAAAAGCAATCGTCCAAGAACTAGAAGCTGGTGGCTTTCTAGTGAAAACAGAGCCCTACACGCACAATGTTGGAACCTGCTATCGTTGCGACACGACGATAGAGCCCAAACTTTCTTTGCAATGGTTCGTAGCCATGGAAGAACTTGCGAGGCCTGCAATAGCAGCCGTGCGCAATGAAGAGACCGTTTTTATTCCTGAACGTTTTGATAAAACGTACTATAACTGGATGCTCAATATCCAAGATTGGTGTATCTCCAGACAGTTATGGTGGGGTCACCGTATTCCGGCCTACTATTGTGACGATTGTGGTGAAGTAGTTGTTTCAGCCGATGTTCCAACGGCTTGCTCAGATTGTGGCGGCGGAAACTTTACACAGGACCAGAACACCTTAGATACTTGGTTTAGCTCGGCCCTCTGGCCTTTTAGCACCTTGGGATGGCCAGAAAAAACGCCTGATCTAGAGTATTTTTACCCAACAGATACGCTGGTAACAGCCCCCGACATCATCTTCTTTTGGGTTGCTCGGATGATTTTTTCTGGGCTAGAGCAAATGGGTGAAACTCCCTTCCATACCGTGTATTTGCATGGCATCGTGCGCGATGCCGAAGGCAGAAAGATGTCAAAATCCTTGGACAATGGAATAGATCCATTAGAGGTGATCGACCGTGTGGGTGCAGATGCACTCCGCTATGCGCTGATAGACGGAAATGCACCTGGTGGGGATCAAAGGTTTAGGGAAGAAAAGGTCAAAGCTGGAAGTGCTTTCATTAACAAAGTATGGAATGCTGCAAAGTTCGTCTTGATGAATTTAGATGAACAAGAGGACTTTTCTGCTTTTGATGAGTCGGTTTTGCGTATGGAAGACAAATGGATTCTGGCAAAACTAAGACAATGTATTGAAGAAGTAACAAGCAATTTGGAAAAGTTTGAGTTTGGTTTAGCCTTAGCTAAGGTCAACAACTTTATTTGGGATGCTTTCTGCGACTGGTACATTGAAATGGTTAAACCGCGTCTACGGGACCGTAGTTTGACAGCAAGTCTTGAGGCGAGAGCAATATTGTTAGATGTCTTGAAAGCATCGCTAAAACTTTTACATCCATTTATGCCATTTTTCACAGAAGACCTCTACTCCTATCTGCCAGACGCTAAGCCAAGTTTGATGCTCTGTGCATGGCCCGATGCTGCAAACTATGCAGAAGCCCCTGCCGCTGTAACAGACATGACCAATCTGATGGAAGCAGTAAGACAGGTGCGCAACATCCGTACAGAGCTGAATGTGCCGCCCTCAAAGCGTGTGACTATGACTGTTGTGACGGTAGATGAGGGTTTTGCCAAGCTCTTTCTCGAAGGACAAGATTATTTAGAGAGACTAGCGGGTATTGGTACTCTGAGTGTACAGAACGATAAAACTGGGGTTCCAGAAAATGCTGTTGCGGCTGTTATGCCTAGCGGTACACTATATATTCCTTTGGAAGAACTTGTAGATTTGAGCGTTGAACGTGCCAGGATTGCTAAAGAACTCGAGAAGGCAGAAGCTGATCTCGCTCGCCTAGCTAGCAAACTTGCGAATGTTGCTTTTACGGAAAAAGCCCCCGCAGCCGTAGTGGAAGCCGAACGTGCAAGACAAGAAAAACTTGAGACTTTAGTTGAACAGTTAAAGGAACGTTTAAATGCTTTGCAAGTTTGACTTCAAACAGTCAAACGACTAAAATTTACTCATTGATGACTGGCTGTGCCTGCTCTTTAGTGAGGGGACAATGATGATTAAGGAGATAATATATGCCTTTAGTTACGACGACCGAAATGTTTAAAAAAGCCTACGAGGGTGGATATGCGATAGGCGCTTTTAACGTCAACAATATGGAGATTATCCAAGGGATAACGGAAGCAGCAAAAGAATTGCGTGCCCCTCTCATCCTGCAAGTTTCTTCAGGTGCGCGTAAGTATGCGAATCATACCTATTTAACAAAACTAGTAGAAGCTGCTCTCATTGAGACAGATTTACCGATTGCTTTGCATTTGGACCATGGCGATACATTTGAACTCTGTAAGAGCTGCATCGACGGTGGTTTCACATCAGTTATGATTGATGGCTCACACCATAGCTATGAAGATAACGTAAAACTTACCAAACAAGTAGTTGAATATGCACACGCACATGGTGTCGTGGTTGAAGGTGAATTAGGTCGTTTGGAAGGTGTTGAAGACGATGTCGTTGTGAGTGCTGAAGAAGCATCTTATACCCAACCAGAACAAGTTGAAGATTTTGTCACCCGCACTGGCGTAGACTCATTGGCAATTGCGATTGGCACAAGCCATGGCGCTTTCAAATTCAAACCTGGCACGAAGCCTCAGCTGCGCTTTGATATTCTCGAAGAAGTTAGCCGCCGCTTGCCTGGTTTCCCCATAGTCTTACACGGTGCATCTTCAGTTATTCCTGAGTACGTTGAAATGATCAACAAGTACGGCGGAAAAATGGATGATGCTATTGGTATCCCTGAAGATATGCTTCGTGAAGCAGCCAAATCTGCTGTCTGTAAGATCAATATTGACTCAGACCTTCGTCTTGCCATGACAGGTACTATTCGTAAATACTTCGCAGAGAATCCTTCACACTTTGATCCACGTCAGTATCTCAAGCCTGCACGCGATAACATCAAAGAAATGGTCGCTCGTAAAATCGTCAACGTACTAGGTTCAGACGGTAAAGCATAAATCAATCAAATTTAGTAAGAAAAAAGCGGTCGAAGTGGCCGCTTTTTTTGATTAGATTATTAACTAGATATCGAAGAAAGTGATCTCTGGTCTGCTAAAAAAGCGCAAAGGAAAGAGCACACAACCAACTCCTCGCGAAATAAAAGCCGTGATACCATTTCTTAGAAAATGGCCGTTATAGTAACGCTGCTGACTTAGTTTTTCTTCCCGCAAGGATTTGAACTCCAAACGAAATGGCATACGGATTTGCCCACCATGAAAGTGGCCGGCAAAAAAATAGTCGCAATCAGCATCACTTAAGCCTAGAACGGTATCCGGATTGTGCGCGAAAAGTAGTTTTATTACATGACTTTCTGAGCCGGTTTGTTTATCTTCAGCGTCTGTTAAAAGCTTTTCAAAACGCATGCGAGCGTGTGTGAACGTAATGTTTAGAGCTTCGGTATGCGCGATTGCATCGGTTACTTCGGCTGTAGGCATATCTACTTGGCCTACACGCCTGTCATCTAAGCCATAAATAATGAAATCTCTAGCCGTAGTGGTCTCGGCATCTGATTGGTAACGCTTCTTGAGTCTGACGCGAGTTCCAGCATTGCGCAGCACAGTGACACCGCATTGCCGAAGATCATCGTCGCTTAATTTAGCGTCATGGTTACCGCGTATAACCAAAACAGGAACCGATTGTTTGGCAGCGGAGACTGCAATTGCTTTTAGGAGTCTTAAGCCCTTTTTGCCATCAAATTCACGAGAAACTAAATCACCGCCAAAGACTATGATGTCTGGCTGGTGTTCAAGCAGACGCTTAATAAAATAAGCAGTTGGCAAATGAAAATGATTCGCATGCAAATCAGAAAAGAATAAGACCCTGAGCTTGCCTTTGGCAGGTGTAGGGGTATCTTTAGTAAATGCCTGGGGGTTAAGCGTTTTTTTACTGCGTAATTGTAAGAGCTGATCTTCAGAGAGTGGATAGCTGGCGTAAGTCGTTCTTAATAAAAACGGCTCAATCAGACCTTGTATCAAGGCGAGTACCGCTAAAATGCCGATAATTGTCCAAATCATGCTGTTTTTAACTCATTCCTGATCACTGCACTGCATCAAAATCCAGTTTTTGACCATCGATATAAACAGACATTATTTGGAGATCGTCATCCAACAACAAAAAGTCAGCATCCATGCCAGCCTTAATTTGGCCTTTACGATGATCTTCACCAATCAAAACAGCGGGGTTGTAGGTAACCATACGGACCGCATCTTCTAAAGGAATACCAAATTCGACAGCGTGCTTCATGCCAGCCCAGATATTGGAAGTCGAGCCAGCCAGCGCTCCGTCAGCGGTACGAGCGACGCTGTCTTTAACTTCCATCATTTGCCCACCTAATTCATAGCTTCCATCCCCTAAACCAGCGGCGCGCATTGAATCAGACACTAAAATTAAGCGGTCTTTACCTAATAAGCGATAGGCACAATAAATTACGGCAGGATGCACATGAACACCGTCGCAGATAATTTCTCCAAATATTCCGAAGCGCGTTGCAGCGCCAATCACCCCAGGATCGCGGTGTAGTAGTGGTGGCATGGCGTTAAATGTGTGAGTGATACTTTTGGCGCCACGCCCAATTGCTTCTGCAGCAGTTTCGTAATCAGCGGAAGTATGACCAAGAGAAATAACGGTATCGTTTTGGAAAGTTTCAATAAATTCCATGGCACCCTCTGTCTCGGGAGCGAGCGTTACCACTTTCACTTTGGCGAGATCCAAATAGCGGCGAAATTCTTCGATACTTGCATTACGAACATCTTCAGCGCGATGGGCGCCGCGTTTCTCGACGTTTATGAATGGACCTTCCATATTAAAGCCTAGCATACGTGCACCTGGGAGTTCAGGTGTTAGGCGAAACACTGCCTCTAACTCTTCTACAGGAGTGGTCATTGTGGTGGGTAGAAAAGACGTAACACCAACTCTAGCTAGATAATTGCTTATCGCATCTAGGGAATCTTTATTAGCCTCCATGGTGTCGTAACCCATTGCTCCATGGATGTGAATGTCAATCATACCGGGTATCAGTTTTAGTCCTTTAGCGTCTATAAGATCGTCGTCTTCGGCTATCGGGTGCTTGTTCGGAATCAGGGCTTTGATTTTGCCATGATCAATAAGCAGATCTAATTTTTGGAAATTAAATGCTTGCGTATATACTTCAGCGCCACAGATTCTTAGCATGATTAATACCTCACAGTTGATGATTATTTAATTTTAACACAGAAGTCTACACGCATGATTGGCATTTCAGACTTTACATGCGTTACAATCTTAGCTTAAGGTTATACATGGAAATTAGGAGGAAATATTTATGGCAAAAAAAGAATTTAAATTCGAAATCAAAAAACATGTCACGGTGTTAAGCACCAATAAGTCTGGCTGGAACCGTGAACTGAATGTAGTTTCATGGAACGACGGAAAGCCTAAATGGGATCTTCGCGACTGGGCTCCCGAGCATGATAAAATGGGCAAAGGCATCGGATTGACCGGTGAAGAATTAGCCATTTTGAAAGAAGTATTAGAGGAAGTAGACCCTTACGAAATTGAGGAATAATACTGCCGGAGGCAAAATGCCAAACTCTGAACGACAGCGTTACGAAGCGTTAAGAAAAGAAATCCAAGAACATAATGTGCTTTATTATGAAAATGATGCACCTATTATTTCTGATTTCGAGTATGACCTGCTCTTACGCGAATTTGAAGATCTTGAGTTGCGCCACCCAGAGTGGAGTAGTGCTGATTCACCGACTCAAGTCGTTGGTGGAAAAATCCGTCGAGAGATGAAAAAAGTCACGCATTCCGTGGCTATGCAGAGCTTGCAGGACTATTTTTCCGAAGCTGAGTTAGCAACTTTTTTAGCGCGTGTTTGGCAAAACCTAAGCACAAGCGGGAAGCCTGATTTTATTAATGAACCCATGTTTTGTGTTGAAGAAAAGATTGACGGGCTTTCCGTTTCCTTGGAATACGTTGATGGCCAATTTTATCGTGCTTCCACACGTGGTGATGGTCATATTGGAGAAGACATTACCGAAAACATGCGGGGCTTTAAGGATTTACCTCTTTCGTTAAGTGAATCTTTGCCTTTGCTCGTGCTGCGAGCCGAGGTCTATATGCCTGAAGAAAGTTTCGTGCGCCTAAATGCAGAGCAAGAAGCGCTTGGGGAGAAGCTTTTTGCTAACCCGCGTAATGCCGCAGCCGGTAGTTTAAGACAACTGGATCCAAGCATTACGGCAGCAAGAGGCTTAAGCTTTTTTGTTTTTAATGTGCAGACCGTGACAGGTATGCATTTTCAGACCCATCTCGAAAGTCTGTCATTTCTAGAGGAACAAGGATTTCCTGTTATCAAACACTACCCTTGCCAGGCTTTGGATGAATCTGTACATGCAGCCGTTGCTGATATTGCAGCGCGTCGAACAGGTCTACCTTACGGAATTGACGGAGCAGTTATTAAAGTAAATTCTCTGGCAGCAAGGGAGTTTCTCGGCGAAAACATCAAGACACCGCGGTGGGCAGCAGCGTACAAATATCCACCTGAGATGAAAGCAACCAAACTAAATGCAATAGAAATACAAGTTGGCAGAACAGGGAAGCTTACCCCGCTCGCCATACTTGAACCTGTCGTGGTTGCTGGGAGCACCATCGCTAAGGCCACTTTGCACAACGAAGACTATATTAAAGATAAGGACATTCGTATTGGCGATACCGTCTTTATTCAAAAAGCAGGGGATGTTATTCCTGCCGTTGTTGCCGTGGATTTGTCCAAACGCAATCCCGAAAGTGCTATTTATCATATGCCATCCTTTTGTCCGGTGTGCAATTCTCCAGTCGAGCGTGTTGAAGGCGAAGCGGCCACTTACTGTACCGGAGCTAATTGCCCGGCTCAGAACCTCAGACACCTCGAACATTTTGTGAGCCGTGACAATATGAATATCGATGGTTTGGGTGAAAAAACAATTGCCCAATTTAGCGCACTTGGTTGGCTAAATTCGATTGCAGACATATATCGTTTACGAGAAAAACGGCTTGAAATACTAGAAGTTCCTGGATTCAAAGAAACTTCTGTTGATAAATTGCTAAATGCTATTGAGACTTCTAAGAAGATGCGTTTGGCCAAACTCCTGTCCGCCTTAGGAATCTTACACATCGGTAACGCAGCATCCAGGAGCTTAGCGCAGTATTTCAAAAACCTAGATGCACTAGCTGCTGCTGACCTTGAAACACTGAAACAGGTCCCAGACATTGGTGACATCAGCGCACAATCAATTATCAACTATTTTTCGCTAGATCAAAATCAAGCACTGCTTGCAGAATTGAAAGCGCTAGGTGTTGACCCTCAAGAGACGGCTCCCGTATTAGGCCCTCAAAGGCTAGCTGGCATGACTTTTGTCATCACGGGAAAACTCCCAAGTTTAAGTAGAGAAGAAGCAGCCGATTTAATCCGTTTAGCAGGTGGACAAGTCAGTGGATCCGTCAGTAAGAAGACGACATATTTATTGCTTGGCGAAGATGCCGGCAGCAAAGCACAGAAAGCCTTAGACCTTAAGATACCTAGTCTTAGTGAGGCAGAACTGTTAGAAATGATAGGAGAAAGTTGATGGGCTACTTTGTTTTTAGAGCGGTTCTTTCTTTTGCCATTAGTATTGTGCTATTAATTTTACTTATCAAAACCAGCCACAAATACAAAAAAGAGAATTGCAAAAAACCATTGCAAGTCTTTTACCCTAGCATTTGTGCTGTCCTGCTTCTCGTGTTTGCTCTGTATTCGACAGCGCCGAAGCTGCTTGATACTTTGGCAGTTGCCCGTAAAGCGTACTCCTTTAAACAAGTAACCGTCGCAAGCAGACAAGCACTGCCTGGTGTACTGAAAACAGAAGACGGTGGAGTCTACGCCTATAACCCGTTTACACTCGAATTAGAATCGGGAAAGAGCTACAATATTTCTTATACCCCTTGGCAAAAATACATCATTAACATTGCTGCTATAGAAAAACAAAAGTAAAGCTGCAGGAGGAAGGCTTGAAGATGCACTCGGATACGCATAAAAACTTTGATTTCCGTCCCATTCGTCTAGTTGTCTCTGACTTGGATGGCACTTTACTCAATCAATATAATGAGATTAGTCAAGAGAACTTTGATGCGGTAATGGCACTCAAAGAGGCAGGGATTCTGTTCACGTTTGCGACAGGGCGATTGGACTGTCAAGCGAAGATATATATTGAACAACTAGCCTTAGAAAGTCCTGTTATTAGCTGTAATGGAGCATTAATTCGTAGTGGTTTAGAGCATGAAATCATGCACTTGGAGCTAATTGATCCGGCGCTAGCGGCAAAAATGATTCTTTTTGCCGACAACAATGGCCTCGACTACATGGTTTATGACACGGATGAAGTGTTTTATCCCCCGCAATCAGAGCGTATTATTGCCTATAGAAACTACAATGCCATCGCTGAGCGCTTTAATTCGAAACCATGTTTGGTTACCGAATTCGACCTGAAGCGTGATCTTGAAAAAATATCAGAACGTGTCTGTAAAATATATTTGCATAGCGAAGACAGTAATTTGATTACAGCAAGTGCAGAGTATGCGGTTAAGGAACTGGACTTGCTCGCAGTATCCTCCATGCCTAAGAATCTGGACATAGCCCCACCCAATCAGACAAAAGGCAACGCAATACATTGGCTCGCTAAACATTACGGTTTGCAGAAGGAAGAAATTTGCGTATTTGGTGACAATGACAATGACGCTAGCATGATGTATGAGGCAGGAATTAGTTTTGCCATGCAAAATGGCTCAGAAATGGCCAAACTCGCGGCCGATTTTATGGCACCCTCAAACACCGTTTCTGGGGTAGCGCGCGCTATTCGACAGTTTATTTTGCCCTAAGATTTATTTTGAAAGTTTAAGTATTTGTTTTTGCATATATCCGATTGCCTGCTCCCAATTTTCACAAGATAATGTGTTGGAGGAGGTGAGCTTTTGGAGAATAATCAATCGAATAGTAGATTTCACTACGTCCCAAGTGAGCATCAATTAGGTTTTTATGTTGTTGTTAGTGACAAAGATTTGCTTTGCAAAATGCAAGATTTAATGAAAAGACAAGGTTATCTTGGCTTTATGGATACCGCAGGTAAACTTAATTATTTTGTCGATGGTAGACAAAATATGTACAAGGCAAGTCATACAATAAAAAGTTTAACGCCTCAGTTTGTCGATGCTCAGCAGGCCGAGGTAATGACTGCAGGAAAATTAAATAAGCGTACCTTGAAAAAGATGGCGATTAAACTACTTGAACAAAGAGGATTCAATAAGCAACATAAGGGGACTGCAGTTCTGGTCTATTTACTCCCGATTGCATTTGAACACGAGGAACAAATTACTCCCTTAAATAAATATTTATATCCTTTGGCATCACAAAAGTTTGGCATATCCATACATCAAGTAGATCGTGTTATACGCTATGCCGCACGTGCTTCTGACATGAATATCGGTAACGCAAGCTTAATCCATTATTTTGTTGATGAAATGACAAAGCGTTTACATATATATCAATAGTATGAGCGACTTGATTAACCTTATTAAGCGATATTTACCCTTGTTTGCTTTGAAAAACTCGGCAATTGCCCTTTTTCTGGGCTTTTAGCGCTTTTTATTGCTTGACAACTACAATACTGGAAAGCATAATAAACAGCGTCAATATTTCCTTAGGAGGCAATTTCGAATGAATAAAAGTGAACTCGTAGATTCCGTTGCAAAACTGGCAGGTCTAAGCAAGAAAGATAGCGAAAGTGCTGTTAATGCAGTTCTTGAAAGCATCACTTCTGCTCTAGTTAAAGAAGACAAAGTCGTTCTCGTCGGTTTCGGTACGTTTGAGACACGCAAACGTGCAGCCCGTAACGGCAGAAACCCTGCGACAAAAGAAGTGATCAAAATCCCCGCATCAAAAGCTCCTGCTTTTAAAGCTGGTAAAGGTCTCAAAGATAAAGTCAACAAGGTTTCCAAAAACCGTAAATAATTAAAAATAAATCTTAATCATGAACTGCTTCACAAAAATGTGAGGCAGTTTTTGTTTTCCTGCAGTGGTTTGGCAGGATGCTTTTGATTGGCAAAATTGCTGTGGACAAATAAATCGACTCTCGTAAATGCGCTCCCACGTGACTCGCATTTTTTGTCCAGAAACAGTTAAAATTGGACAAATATAACGACTCCCGTAAAGTGATTTCTACGTGACTCGTATTTTTTGTCCAGAGCTCTAAATAGCAAAAACCCTCAAACGCTTTAAGAAAGGCATTTGAGGGCTAATTGGGTGGAGCCTGCGAACGGACTTGAACCCCTGACCTGCTGATTACAAATCAGCTGCT